>JALZOI010000518.1 GCA_030857245.1 Myxococcota bacterium | reverse complement strand
ACCGCGGACAGGCCGCGGCCCAGGTCGGCCACGAGCCGGCGGCACGCGGGACACCCGTCGAGGTGCAGCTCGAGGCGGTCGGCGACGGCGGGGTCGGCCGCGCCCGCGAGCAGCGCCGCGATCGTGTTGGTTCCAGCGCAGCTCGACATCGCGACGCTCGGGCGGGGTTCAGCATCCGCGCCAACCCCGCGGCCCTGTGGTTCCCGGGGCTTCCGGCGCTCGTTCCGAGGTCGACCGCTGCGGGTCTGACGTTCGGTCGGGTCCGCCATCAGATTCCTGAAGCCCGCCCGGGACCCAGGATCTCGCGGAGCGTCACGTCGGCCCGGCTGAGCAGCAGGCGGAAGATGCTGTCGAGCTCGGTCTCGCCGATGCCGAGCCCGACGCGCATCCGCTCGCGGGTCTTTGCGACCAGGTGCTCGCGCGCCTGCTTGAGCTGCCGCGCGGCCGTGGCGCGGTGCACGTGATAGATGGCGCCGATCTGATCGATGCCGAGCCCGTCGAGCACGGCGTGGCGCAGCAGGTTGCGCTCGCGTGCCGACAGCGCC
Source organism: Myxococcota bacterium (assembly GCA_030857245.1). Classification (GTDB taxonomy): domain Bacteria; phylum Myxococcota_A; class Polyangia; order Haliangiales; family Haliangiaceae; genus JABFXX01. Next base: position 4,999 of record JALZOI010000518.1, on the reverse strand, counting down.
GCGACCGCGTCGCTGAACGCGGCGCGGAACTGCGCGCCGTAGTGCTGCTGGAGATACGCCAGCTCGGGATCGGGGACGCCGGGCGCGAGCTGATCGAGGTGCTCGTCCTCGAGGGCGTCGAGGCGCTGATCGCGCGCGCCCTGCCGCATGCCCATCCGAACGGCACACACGCGGAGCCAGATGCCGAGCGGCGCGCGCCCGTCGTAGGCGGCGATGCCGGCGGCGCCGTCGGTGATGACCAGCATCTGCTCGCGCAGCATCTGCATCACCTCACCGCGACCATCGTCGGAGTGCGCGAGCCGCCCGAGCCCGCGGAGCACGACCGGCATGGTCTGCGCCTCGAGGGTGGCGAGCGCGGCGCGGTCGCCGCGGGCACACGCGCACGCGAGCGCGAGATCCTCGACGTGGCGCCGCTCGAGCTCGGCGCCGGGCTGCTCGGTGCGGATCCGCGCCCCCGCAAACGCCATCAGCTCGACGTCGGTGACGGCGAGCTGGGGATGCGCGGTTCGCGCTCGGTCGCAGGCGCGCAGCACGTGAGGTGCGAGCTCCTCGGCATCGCGCGGTCGATGCTCGACGGCGAGCGCAGCCCAGAAGGCGCGGACCGCGTCGATCGCGTCGCTCGGGGCCATGGTCGACACCAGTATCACGTGGCTGCGCATGCCAGTCACGAGCAGTCGCTGCAGCCCGCGGTCTCGCCTTCCTCGCAGAAGCCGTTGCCGCACACCGGCAGGCACGCGCCGGTCGGGCCCGTCGGGCAGCAGTCGCCGCCGCACGTCGCGTTGCTCTCGCCTTCCTCGCAGAAGCCGTTGCCGCACACCGGCAGGCACGCGCCGGTCGGGCCCGTCGGGCAGCAGTCGCCGCCGCACGAGGCGTTGTCCTCGCCGAGCTCGCAGAAGCCGTTGCCGCACACCGCGAGGCACGCGCCGTTCGCGTCGGTCGGACAGCAGTCGTCGGCGCACGAGGAGTGCGTCTCGTTGCCATCACAGAAGCCGTTGCCGCAGACGGCGACGCACTTGTCGGTGGCATCGAGCTCGCAGCAATCGTTGCTGCACGAGCTATGCGACTCGCCGAGCTCGCAGAAGCCATTGCCGCAGCTGGTGCCCGCGTTCGGGTCCGACGAGTCGAGGATGAGGACGCGAGGACCGGCGAGCTCGGGTTGCTCGGCGCTACACGCGAAGAGGCCGAGGAGGAGGACGGTGAACGAGACGATGAGATGACGCATGACAGGCTCCTTGAAAGGTACGAAGGAGATAGACAGCGCCCCGCCGCGCGTCGCACACGATCGCGAAGATCCCTGGTTTCGCATGGCGCCGCCGCGAGTTACGGACGGCGCGGCTCGAGGCCCCTCCCCCTTCGACGCGCTACCAGAAGCACGCCGTCGCCATCGCGGCAGCGACGCTCCGAGGCAAGACCGTTGTAGCGTAGCGATCGTATGGTCCGCCTCGCCTTGTGCATCTCGCTCGTCGTCGGCTGCGGCGGCTCGCCGTCGCCCGCGCGCGCACCCGCTGCCAACCCGGTGGTCACCGCACCGCCCCCCGCAGCGCAGCCAGCGCCCGCGCCGCCGGTCGATGCGCGGACGCTCGCGACGCAGTGGCTCGCCGCGTTCAACGCGAGTGACGAGAGCGCGCTCGCCGCGTTCGTGACCCAGCGCCTGACGCCCGAGCTCGCGAAGGAGTTCCCGAGCGCCGGCGCGTTCCTGGGCTTTCGCGAGACCACGGGCGGCTTCGACGTCACGAAGCCCGAGGACGCGACGCCACGGCGGTTCGCGGCCCTCGTGAAGGAGCGCGGCGCGGACCAGTACGCGCGCGTCGTGCTCGAGCTCGACGCCGCCGGGCGCGTGTCCCGGTTCGACCTCGACCAGGTGCCGACGCCCGACGAGTACAAGCCCGCGCGGCTCTCGGAGGCCGATGCGCTCGCGGCGCTGCGCACCGAGCTCGATGCACTCGTCGCGAAGGACCAGTTCGCCGGTGCGGTGCTCGTCGCCAGGCACGGCAAGCCGATCTTCGCGCAGGCGTATGGCATGGCCGACCGCGAGCGCAAGATCGCGAACACGCTCGACACGCGGTTCCGCATCGGCTCGATGACCAAGATGTTCACCGCCACGGCGATCCTGCAGCTCGTGCAGGCGAAGCGGATCTCGCTCGACGACACGGTCGGCAAGCACCTCCCCGACTACCCCAACAAGCGCGTCGCGGAGACGGTCACGATCCATCACCTGCTCACGCACGCCGGCGGCACCGGCGACATCTTCGGTCCCGACTACGACGCGAAGCGCCTGGAGCTCCGCACGCTGCAGGACTACGTGATGCTGTACGGCACGCGCGACCTCGTGCACGAGGCGGGCAAGGATCACAAGTACTCGAACTACGGCTTCGTCCTCCTCGGCGTGATCATCGAGAAGGCCACGAAGCGGAGCTACCACGACCATCTCCAGGCGAGCATCTTCAAGCGAGCGAAGATGACGTCGACGGCTTCGCCGTTCGAGGACCAGCGGACGCCCGGCCGCTCGGTCGCGTACACGAAGGACGTCGGCGGCACGCGCGTCACCACGTGGGCCGACGCCAGGGACACGCTGCCCGTCCGCGCAACCTCGGCGGGCGGTGGCGACTCGACCGTCGGAGACCTCGTGAAGTTCGCGACGGCGCTCACCACGCACCGGCTCCTCGACAAGCCGCACACCGAGCTGCTGACCGCGCGCAAGACCGGCGAGCCGGCCGGCGGGTACGCCTACGGCTTCGGCGTCAGCGTCGAGGACGGCGTCACCTGCTTCGGCCATGGCGGCGGCGCGCCGGGCATGAACGGCGACCTGCAGATCTGCAGCTCGGGTTACACGATCGCAGTGCTCGCGAACCTCGATCCACCGGCGGCCCGGCGCGTCGTGCGCTTCCTCAAGGCGCGGCTCCCGAAGTAGATCCCGCTCCCGCGCGCTCGTGAGTCCGCGCCTCACGGAGCCACCAGCAGGGCGCTGGGCGCAGGTGGCTACTCGAGTGGTCACCGGAACGCGGCACTGCGGCGCAACCGTCCCTCGACGTTTCACGAGCGCGGCGATATACGCGCCGCATGGTCAACGCACGCACCTTCACGCACGCGGCACTCGTGCTGGCGCTCGCCGCTTGCAGCACGGGCTCGGATGAAGTCCGCGACACCGAGGCCGCGGGGCCGCCCACCGCCGCGCATGCGGACGACAAGTCCGACAGCAGCGAGCTCCGCGTCCGCGCGGGCAACATGACGGTCTGGGTCGATCGCGCCGTGCAGATCCGCCTCGTCGGTGGCGAGCCACACGCGATCATCAAGGGCCGCGCGAGCCGGAACCTCGACACCGCCTTCGCGTTCGTTCCTGACGATGCGTTCGGCGAGGCCGCGATCGTCAGTGCGCGCAGCTTCGAGGTCACGCTGCGCGGCGGCCACGAGATCAACTCGATCTTCTCGGGGCTCCCCCTGCTGGTGAGCCTCGGCGCGCCGAGTGATCCGCAGACGCACTACACGGTCCAGCTCGCGGTCCGCCCGGCGTTCTCGAAGTTCGCAGGCACGGCGCCCCTCTTCGTCTCGGCGACCACCCGCCCGATCTTCATCGGCCGCGCAGAGGCCGACCCCCTGCGGTACGCGACGCGCGTCAAGGGCTCCACCACGACGCCGTTCACCGTGCTCGGCGCCGGCGCGCCGACCCTCGTCCCGGCCGCCGACGGCTTCGACGTGCACATGAGCTATTCCGACCTCGAGGCCGCGTGGCTCGGCGGCGGGACCGTCACCTTCCAGCTGCCGGGCGGCGCACAGAAGCGCGCCGTGCTCGGCGCTCGCCTGTCAGGGCTCGCACTGACGACGCAGGATCCGTACGAGGTGTGGCCCCCGGTGACCTGCCGCGCGGAGACGTATGCGTGCACGCTCGAGCACCAGGGCGTCGAGCTCGCGACCTGCGGCGACTACCGCGAGGTCTCGCACTGCGCCTACGCCGACATCTGCGAGATCACGAACGAGGCGCCCCTGCAGCTCTCGCCGATCGATCTCGGCTTCGCGTGGGACGCCCAGCTCACGCAGTACCGCGCCGGGTGCACGGGCGGCTACGACTGGTGCTCGCTCGACTCGATCGAGACGTTCACGCTGCCCGAGTGCCTCGCCGAGGCGCCGACGCTCGAGCAGGTCGTCGCGCACGTCGCCGCCGAGACTGACGATCCGGGCTTCGAGGCGGGGCCGTACACCTCCGGCGACGTGCTCGATCGCGCGGCCACGCAGGCCACGCCGTACTTCTCGTCGAGCTACTCGGCCGGCGGCCCCGCGCTGTTCGACGCGATCGACGGGCACATGGGCGGCGGCGAGATCCGCGCGTGGACCGTCCTCGAGCCGGTGCCGTGCCACAACTGCACCAGCTTCCGCTCGAAGCTGTTCGTGTGGTGGCCCGCCGCGTTCCGGGTCGTCGCCATCGAGGGCAGACACGGCTACGACTCGTAGCCGCGCGCGTACAGCCCACGAGCGGAGGTGGTCGACGTGGGTGGCCTTCCACCGGCCTGTCAGAGGACTACCAGTTCGAACGCTCGTCAGCATCGCAGGTGTTCGAGATGCAAGGCAGCATGACTGGTCGGACCATTGCACGAAGGGTCGGGCATGAAGCTCGTCGCCTTGGCCCTCGCGCTCGTGTCGACCCTGTCTGTCACTCGCTGGTCACGCGCGTCCATCCGACGCCGCGGCGGGAGACCCACCCCCTCGCGAGGAGCGCACGGCGCTCGCGCTGTCGCTCGGTGGCGCCCTCGCCGGCCCCCTCCTGTTCGCGGCGGGGGTGCATGCACTCGATAACTCGGGCGCCATCGACGGCGACGGCAGCCTCGCGATCCCGGGCACGCTGCTCGTCACCGGTGCTGCGGTCAGCGTGCTCGGCCCGAGCCTCGGCCACTGGTACGCCGGGAAGGCGCTGACGCCGGGCCTGGCGATCCGCCTCGGCGGCCTCGCGGTCGCGGGCGCCGGCGCGCTCGGTGCGCTGGGCGGCTGCGAGCTCGACGACGGGGAC
>JALZOI010000517.1 GCA_030857245.1 Myxococcota bacterium | reverse complement strand
TCATCGCGCGGCGATTCATCATGCCGCCGCAACCAGCGCGAGAAGGCCGAAATTCCCGGTCAAATTCCGGAGCGATTCCAATCGCCTACGCTGCCGAAACGAGGGGATCCCTCAGGGTACACAGCGGTCGTGACCGCGGGAACCAACGCCTACTGCGAACACCTCGGCATCGCGGTGCCCTCGCTCGCAGCCGCCCGCCAGCAGCGCGACGCGAGCACGTACACCCTCCTCCTCGTCGCGCTCCTCGAGCACGGTGCGCCGATGACGCTCGCGGAGGTGGCGTCGCGCTTCGACGCCGCGGGGATCGCCCCCGCCGACGCCGCGCACGCGTCCCTGAAGCGATGCCGCCCCGCGCGACCACCGGTGTACCGCGACGGTGATCGCTACGCGCTCGATCCCCACGACGCCGAGCTCGACCTCTGGGCGTTCCGCCTCGGCCTGCGCCCCCCGAAAGTCGCGCGGCCGGCGCCGTCGCCACCTCCCGTGCGGCCACCGTGCGAGCAGCGGCTGAGCGTGGCCGAGCTCGACACGGCGTGGCGCAACGCCAGCCTCGACGGGTGGTCCGCGCAGCGGCTCGCGCTCGCCGTCCTCGATGCGCACGACGGCCCGATGCAGCCCGAGGACGTCGTCAGCTTCGTGTCGGCGCGCACGAAGTGGCATCGCCTCACCGCGGGCCCGACGACGTTTCGACGCACCGGCGCGGCGGTGGCGGTGGCCCCGGACGGCACGTGGTCGATCGTGCCGGGGGCGCCGGAGCTCGGCATGGCTCGCGACGCCGTGCGCGACGCGGTCGAGCGAGCGCATCGCCGGCCGCCGCGCTCCTCCCCCGACGAGTGGGCCGAGAGCAGCCGGGCGTACGAGCGACGCCGGGCCGCGCACGCCGCCGAGCTCGCCGCGCTGCGCCGGGTCATCGTCCACGCCTTTCCCGTGAAGGCACCCCGGGCGGCCGTGCTGGTGGACGTGGACCGCCGCACGCTGACGACCCTGGTCGACGACCAGCTCGCCACCGTCGCCGAATTGCTGGAACCCTACGACGTGGTCTCCGGCGTCGACATCCGCGCGACGCTGCGCGCTCTCGGTGTGGACTCCGAGCACCGCCGGCTCGCCGAGCTCGGCCCCCCGCAGAAGTCGGTCACCCTCGACCGTCCCGGCCGCGCGCTGAAGATCACCACCGCGATGCTCGTGCAGGGCTCCTGCGGCATCAGCCGCCCGCTCGCTGACCCCAAGCAGCTCCGCGCCCACCTCGCGGACAAGAAGCTGCCACAGCTGCTTCGCCGCCTCGAAGCCGACGCCAAGGCGCTGTACGCGCTGCACCAGTACGGCAAGCTGCACGGCTGCGTGCGCCTGCGCTGGGGAGGCCTCGACGAGGTCTTTCCGGCGCCCTGGCATCACCAGGACGAGTCGACGCTCTATCACCTGAAGCAGGAGGCCCGCGCACTGGCGATGGGCCTCCTGGCGGTCGTCGGCTCGGCGCCCGGCTGGGACGAGGATCCGTGGTCCGGTGCGCGACGCCTCGCAGTCGAGCCAGGCGAGCGCGCTCACGACCTGCTGCTCTTCGACGAGGAGGGCCGGTACGTCGATGATCGAGACGTCCAGCTGGCACGGCTCGAGGTCGAGGTTCACTGAGGGCGCGGAGATTGCCGTCTGCTGCGAGGTCTGGGGGCGCAGCCGGGCCATGGACGATCGCGGGACAGCCAGCGAGCATCGGCTTCGAACCGGCGACCTCCAGCTTGGGAATCGGTTCATTTCTCGGCGACCCTCGCCGCGCGGTCGACGTCCGTTGCGCACGTGTTTCTCTTTCGGCGGTGACGGCAGCCGGCCGTCCCCACCTGGCCTCTAGCGTCAGCGACCGCGGGCCGATTCCTGGCGACATCACGCGTTCGGCGCGGTCCCGATCTCCAGAAGTCGCCCGAGATCCGTGACCGACTCGTGCCCCGCGCCTTCGACGAAGATCCGCAGCCGCTTGTTCTGGTTCCCGCCGCCCTTCGCGCCCTTCGCGCGGCCAACGCTCGCCTGACCAGCGCTGATCTTCTTTCGAAGCGCCTCGGCGTCGACGATTGCCACCGGATACGGGGCATCCTTCAACATCACGCGACGCTCCGCGGCGGGAATCGAGTCGGTGTCTCGAGATTCCACGAGCACATCGGCGATCCGCAGGCCGGCGTCCTTCAGCCGGACGAGCAGAAGCTCGAGCCCCCTGGCGTAGTCGACGTTGCGTTCGGTCGCGGAGCCTCTGGTGCCACCGCGAGACTCGAACACGATGGTCCGCGCATCGCCAATGCGCTCCACCCTGAACGACGCATCGACGTTCTCGCCCCGGTTGTCGCGCACGCGCCTCAGTGCGGACTCGCCCGCTACTGGCTCGCGGATGAGCACTCTGGCGCCGTTCCACGCTGCGATCGCCCAGCCGGTATCAATCCACCGCGTCGAGCCCTTCGGCGTCCCGTCGAGATAGCGCAGCCGGTTGACGCGTTGCTCGTCCAGGCGACCGCGTTGCTCCGCGACATCGTCGGCGGCAACGATGACCCACGCCAGGTCACCCGTGGACACCGTCCGTTCAGCAAATCCACCCTCCCCACCGTCCACACGAAGACCACCTCGTTGTGCGGGCCCGAGAATTCGCGCGCGGCGGTTGTCGCCGCGAGTGATCCACCTTTCTGCATCGGGCAGCGCGAGCAACGCCGTGGCGGCGATTTGAGCCTTCGCAAGCGCGCCTTCCGGCAGCCGGCGCGACACATCACGCCCTTCTCCCCACAAGCGCCAGATCGCGAAGTTCACGGCAGGGAGGGTCCAGATCCCGCGCTCCTCGGTCTGTCGCGCGACACCGACGTACTGCCAGTCGCCATCCTCGCGCCGGGCGAGTACGAACGCCGTCTCCGCCGGACGCGGGTTCACGTCCGGGAACAGCAGCCGATCCGATTCCTTGAGTTGCCCCTTCTTGTCGACGAACACGAAGAGGTGGCCGCCGTACCGATCGGAACGCGGTAGCACTGCGTCGATCCCGAATCGTTCCGACAACTCCGCCTCCGCGACGACCGTTCCGATGACCGGGGCCAGGTCCTCGGGTCGGATCGCCCGCTCGAGCCGGGCGATCGGCGTCGTGCCTTCCGTCGCGGGAAAGCTCGGTCCCTCGGGGTTGTCCGACGTGAGGCGCCAACCACGCCCGTCTCGAACGAGTCGCTTGATCTGGTACTGCGCTCCTGAGCTCTTGCCTTCCACCTGCACCAGCACGATGCGGTTCTCGACAGCGCTTGCCTGCATGCTTCGCGCTACGCGCATCACGGCCCAGTCGCCGTCGCGGAGCGGTTGCTTGCCACCATCCATCGAGGTACCGGCCACCCGGACCGCAAACAACTCGGGCCCAGCCGCCTCGAGCGGCAGCGTCACAAGGTCGTCGTCAGGCGGCTCGACGGAGGCTTCGGCGTGTCCCGCAGCTGCCCGCAGGTCGGGATACGCAACGACACGACGGCGTTCGGCGATGTCAATCACGGCCGCCTGCACGGGTTCGAGCCAGAGGCCATCCGGGGATCCGTGGAACCGAACCTGGAACGCCGTACCGGGCTGCCCGGCACGCGGGCCAAACCATCCGCGCAGGAGATCAGGGAGCTGGTTGCGCGGCGTACCCGCGGGGCGGGCGACGTTGCAGTACTCCCTGGCAAATCGAAACTGCCAGACTGCCCCGTCCGGCAGGCGCACGTCGGTCTCGCCTTCCGGCAACGCGACAGCCGCGCGCGGTGGAAGCTTCAGGATCGGATCTCGCTGGTTTGAAAGAACCTTGCAGACGAAGCCCTCGCTCGTGACTTCGCTCTGCCGGCGACGATCGCGGTACTGAGCCAGCCGGTAGTCCACGAGCTCACGCACGAGTTTGCGCAGCGGAAGCTCCAGGTTCTCGTTGATGCTCATGTCGATCCGGAACGTGCCCCGATCGACCGTGAACCACGCGCGTCCATCGCGCTTCTGGCTGGACCAGGCCGCGATGGGGTTCTTCTTCCAGTACGCGGCCCAGCGTGCTTTCGACACGTCATCCGGGGTCGTTGAACGCAACTCCTCGGGGACATCCGCAAGCAACTCCGGAGAGCGTCGGAGAACTGCGTGCGCCCGCGCCGCAAGTTCTTCCAACTCCATCCCCTTCAGCAGACCGTCGCGCTCGAGAAGGACCTCGAGCGTGATCATCTTGAAGCACTTGGTCATCTCCGTCGTTTCGAGCTCGCGAACGAAGCCACTCGCGGCGTCCAGCGCGCGCGCTTCCACGTTCGATAGGCCCTTCTCGCCTCGCACGAAGTCGAACCAGCTGCCGTGCCGTTCCCGGAGCCGGCTCGGCAGGTAGCCCATGCGCTGTAGCTCTCCGGCTGTCGGACGCAGAGACAGGTCTTGATCGGCACCACGCTCCAGCACCAGCTCGCGGTACGCGCGTTCAACCTCGTCAACGCCGCTGACCTTGAAGAGGCGCGAGAGCAGCTCCTTCGCCTCCAGCTCGATATCCACCGAGCAACCCGCGGGAAGCTCGAAGAGCTGACCGCTCTGCAGAAGCTCGCGAAGCGCGGAGGCACTGCTCTCCCCGCCAAGCGAGAGCAGTGCTCTGAGCCGCTCGAGGAACATGCGGTGATTCCCAACGAAATCGATGACGTTGACCGCGACCTTGCCTTCCGACGCGCGCAGGCCTCGCCCGAGCTGCTGCAGGAAGACCACGCTCGATTCGGTCGGTCGCAGCATGACGACGCGGTCGATGGACGGCACATCCACACCCTCGTTGAACACATCGACAGCGCACACGGCGTCGAGCTCACCGCGCTCAAGCTGCACGAGGGCAGCCTCCCGGTCGTCGGATCCTTCGCCTGTGTACACCGCCGAAACACGCACGCCTTTCGCTCGCAACCAGCCGCGAACGAAATTCGCGTGGGCAATGCTGCAACAGAACACGAGAGTGCGCGTGCCTGCATGCGCTACCCAGGCAGTCCACAGCGTCTCCATGCGGGTCTTGCTCTGCGCTGCCGCAGCGAGCAGGTCCGGATCGAAGCGCCGGTTGCGCCACGGGATGTTCTCGTAGTCGATCTCATCCTTGACGCCGAAGTAGTGAAACGCCGCGAGACGTTTGAGCTCGATGCCGCGAGCGATGTCTGCACGGTACGCGACGTTGTCGTCAAACAACCCGAGAATGTCGGCTGTGTCCGCGCGGTCGGGGGTGGCGGTCAGTCCAAGAAGGAACTGCGGGTCGACACGGTCGAGGATGCGGCGATACGAGTCCGCCGCAGCGTGATGGACCTCGTCGATGATGACGTAGTCGAACTGCTCGCTACTGAGTCGGGCGAGGTGATCAGGACGAGACAGCTTCCCGACGGACGCGAACACCAGATCGGCTGCGAGATCGCTCGAATCTCCGAAGAACCAGCCGACGCGCGCCCGCTCGTCCATGGCCGCGACCCTCTCTGCCAACGTAGCTGAGACACCGGCCTTCCCAAAGATCAGTGTCGAGGGTGGTCGAGGTATGCACGATGATAAATCTGATGGTGAAGCCGACCGAGGTCTCGTCGAAGGCGCGCAGGCGCC
>JALZOI010000516.1 GCA_030857245.1 Myxococcota bacterium | reverse complement strand
CGGTTGCCGATCGCGACGCTCGGCGCGCTGCTCGCGATCCTGCTGATCGCCGGCGGCACCTACGTCTACGTCGATGCGCTGCCGGGCCCGCCGAGCCGCGCCTACGCGCGGCGGATGCCGACGCCGGTCGCGGGCGCGTACAAGGACGGCGGCGTGCCGCTCCGGGATCCCGCCCTCGAGCGGCTGCTCGTCGAGGAGCTCACGACGCTGGTGATCGAGTCGGACCGCGATCGCCGCTCGGCGCGCGACAGCTCCGAGCGCAAGGTGCGGACCGCGACCCTCGCCGCCGCGCCGGAGATCGTGGCCCACGGGCCGGCCCTCACCGCGGCGTGGAGCGAGATGCTCGCCGCGCTCGATCGCTGGGTCCACGAGCCGATGTCGGGCCCCGAGTTCGAGACCGTGAACCGCGACCTGCGCACCCGGATCCGTGGCGTCTCGGATCAGCTCGCGGCGGTCGGCGTCGGCTACTACCTCGAGGGCGACGTCATCAGCTCGGGCGGCGGGATCTTCGCGGTGATCTACTCGTACCGCGTCGAGGAGGTCGTGTTCGTGACCGCGGGGACCGCCGCGCGGCGCGTCCTCAGCCTGCGCCGGCTCGACCAGCTGAACCTCGTCAAGCACCTGCTCGGCATGCAGTCGGCGGAGCTCGGTGATCCCGTGCTGCTCCTCGATCAGATCGACGAGCACGTCGCCACCAAGGTGCTGCCCGTGCTCGAGCCCGGCGCGGCCTTCCCGATCCCCGATCGCGAGTTCCTCGCCACCGCCGAGGGCGGCCAGCTCGCGAAGCTCGCCGGCGAGACCGTCCGCGTCGAGCTGCTCGCCGCACTCGGCCCCGATGCCGCGGCCGCGACGCGGGTCGCCGTGCTGCTCGGCGAGCGCAACCGGATCGTCGAGGGCTGGCGCGACCAGCTCGAGCGTCAGGGCCGCTGGCTCGCGCGCACCGACGCGCTGTTCCTGCCCGAGTCGATGCTCGATCACCTCGAGGGCCGCGTCCTCAACAGCGAGCGCGATCGGGTGCGCGCGATCGAGGACGAGCTCGCGGAGCGCGGCGCGCCGCGGATCGCATCGCTCTGTCATCAGCTGATCGCCGCGACGATCCGCCGCCACGAGGCCCAGCACGGGCTCGACGACGAGCGGCCCACGCCGCTCCGCTACCCGCGCGCCCTCGAGGCGCAGCTCGGACCCGCGCACGATGACAACGACGTGCCGCGCCGGTCCGTGGAGCGCGCGCGCCACGAGCTGTCGGCGTACACGAGCCAGCTCGCGAACGATCCGACGACGCCGCAGTTCAGCCTGTGGAACGTCGCCCAGTTCGCGTTCACGCGCTCGGCGTGGGGCACCCCGGAGTCGTATGCGGCCGTGCTGCTGATCGAGGGCCTCGGCACGCGGCTCGGGGTCGAGGTCGGCGGCCCGGTGATCCACGACCGCACGATCGACCGCGAGCGGCTCACCCGGATCGCCACCCGGCTCGCCGCGCTGCCCGCCGACCGGCTCCGCGCGGCCACGGCGGCGGTCTGGAAGGATCTGTTCGACGAGCCGCTCGTCGCCATCGTCGATCGCTGAGGATCGTCGCGACTTGTCAGCGCCTCGTGACAGCGCGCGCAACACAATGTTGCGGGTCCGGAGGATGCATCGGCGGGGAAAACCACCTATCCAGATGCGGTGCGCTCTGCGTTCGCTCCCGTCGTCGTCCCGCTCGCCGCGCTGATCGCGTCGCTCGTGCGGTGGTGGATGCAGGGGTCGGGCAACCTCTACACGGCGCTCGAGAAGCGGTTCTACGTCGCGGACCCCGACCTCGGCTGGCGGATCAGCGACGAGCACTCGATCTGGCTCGGCCTCGAGGTGTGCGCGGTGATCGGCGCGGTCGCGGTCGGCCTCGTGGTCGCGGGCTGGATCATCCGGCGCCGCGAGCACAAGACACTGCGCCGCGCGACCGTGCTGCGCGCCGCCTCGTGGGTGGTGGCCGTGCTCCCGCTCGCGGTCCCGATCGCCGCGTTCGCGAGCGGGCCCGGCGTCGAGGGCGGGCGCGACACGCTCCCGACGATCACGCGCGGCACGGGGGGCGACGGCATCACCGGCTCGATCGAGCTCCCGTCGGGGCGCTACGAGGTGCTCCCGCACGCCGGCACGTCGATCACCGCGCGGGTCTCGGCCGGCGGCGAGGCGTTCGATGCCCGGTTCGCCGGTGACATCCGCGGGACCTGGCTCGGCAACCCGCAGGACCTGCGCGGCTCGATGACGGCCGACGTCAGCGTCGCGACGGCGTCGGTCGACACCGGCATCAGCGGGCGCTCGGCGTCCGCGCGCAACGAGTACCTGCGCGCCGACCAGCATCCGCGCGTGACGTTCAAGCTCGATCAGGTCGTCTCCGCGCGCGCGAGTGGCCCCGATCAGATCGAGTTCCGCGCGCAGGGCACGCTCGGCTTCGTGGGCGGGACCCACGTCGTCGACGTCACCGGCACGCTCAAGAAGCCCGACGCCGCCGCCCTCGCGCGGCTCGGCCTCACCGGTCCGATCCTGATCGTCCAGGCGGACCTCGCGCTCGTCATCAAGGAGACCGCGCTCGCCCCCGACGCGGGCGACTTCGATGGGGATCGCATCCCGGTTCACGTGTCGCTGGTGTTGCGCCACACCGGCGGCTGACAGTCAGTCACGGCGCAGGAGAGACTCACCGCAATATGAAGACCCTGAAGCTGCTCGTTCTCGCCACCGTCGTCGCGTTGGCTCCCGCTTGCAACAAGAAGGAGGAAGAGGGCAAGGCTCCTCCTGTCGCCGCCGATCTGCCCGGCAGCGCGGCCGTGGGTTCGGGCTCGGCGATGGCCGGCTCGGACATGGCGGGCGCGGGCTCCGCGGGTTCCGCCATGGCGGGCTCCGCCGACGCGGGCTCGGCCGCGGCTGCCGTCGATCCGAACGCTGACTACATCGGCGTCTACGCCGAGCACGCCGAGAAGAAGCCGGATGACCCGGTCGAGGTTCGCTTCGAGCGCTTCAAGGTCGTGAAGGCGAACTTCGATGCGCAGAAGATCGAGGGCGGCACCGCGACGATCGAGCTCGATCTCGCGAGCGCGAAGAGCGGCTCGGACAAGCGCGACGCGCACCTCGCCTCGCCCGACTACATCGACAGCTCGAAGTTCACCACGGCGACGATCGTCGTCGACAAGGTGAAGAAGCAGGCCGCGAACACGTACGCCGCGACCGCGACGGTCAAGCTGCGTGACTTCGAGAAGAAGTACCCGGTCACGTTCGAGGTCGTCGAGGCCAAGGAGGACTGGATCCGCGTCAAGGGCGAGCACAAGTTCCCCCGCCTCGACTTCAAGGTCGGCAAGGCGCCGAGCAAGGACGAGTCGGTCGGGCAGGAGCTCACCGTCAAGCTGCAGCTGACGCTCAAGAAGACCTAGCGGCGGGTTGCGAGCGCGATGCTACGATCGATCGCATGACGTTCTTCGTACGCGCGGTGGTGACTGGTTTCGCGCTCAGCCTCGGCTCGGCGCTGTTCAAGAAGGTGCAGAAGCAGCTCGGGCTCGCCGAGGAGAAGGACCGGTCCGAGCAGGACAAGGCCGCCGAGACCGCGAAGCAGGACGCCGCGACGGACCCGGGGCTGCACGACCTCAGCTGAACGGCTTGGCGTCGGCACGAGGCAGAGGCCGGGCTCACCCCGGCGCGCTGGCTTTGACGTCGAATTGAGGGGCGTGGCCGCGGGTTTTGGGGAACACTGAGCTCCGGTGATGGAGTCGGCCAACCTCGCGCCCGGCCTCTTGCTGGCGATGCCGCAGCTGCAGGATCCGAACTTCTCGCGCGCGGTCGTGCTGATGGTCGAGCACAGCCGCGCGGGCTCGTTCGGCCTCGTGATCAACCATCCCAGTCCGATCCGGGCGAGCGAGCTCCTCGAGAGCCTCGAGATGAGCTGGCACGGCGAGGACACCGCGGTCGTGTGGGCCGGCGGGCCGGTCTCGCCGAGCACCGGCTGGGTGCTGCACGAGCCGCTCGAGCTCGCGGAGCCGGGGCAGGGCACGATCGCGATCACGTCGAAGATCCTGCTGTCGACGTCGCCCGATCGCTTGCGCGCGATCGCGACGCAGCCGCCGCGGAACATCCGCCTGCTGCTCGGCTACTCGGGCTGGGGCCCGGGCCAGCTCGAGGCCGAGATGTCGCGCGGCGCGTGGCTGCACGTCGCCGCCGAGCCGGAGCTCGTGTTCGACACGCCGCCGCAGCAGCTCTGGGAGGCCGCGCTCGGCAGCCTGGGGATCAATCCCGCGAGCCTGTTCACGGGCCGCGGCGGCGCCAACTGATACGGGTCGCGCAGCGAACGGGCGCACGCAAGCTTCCCGCGCGGCGGGCTGATTCTTGCTACATGATCGGGTCATGGGACGTAACCACTGGATTGGTGCGGTGCTGGTGGTCTGTCTGCTGGGGGCGTTCGCCTCGCCGGTGGAGGCCAAGGGCTCCGTCCGGGTGACCTTCACGACGACTCCCGCACCACAGGCGACGTACACGCCGAACAACGTCGTCGCGGTCTGGATCCAGAACGCCGGCGGCCAGCACCAGCGGACGATCGGCCGGTGGTCGGACGTGCGCACGCAGTACCTGCTCGCGTATCGCGCGGCCGCGACCGCCAACGACACGCTGACGCCCGACGCGGTCACCGGGGCCTCGCGCCTCAACCACCAGGGCTCGCTGAGCGTGCTGTGGAACCTGCGCGACAAGGCCGGCGTGGTCGTCCCTGACGGCACGTACACGATCCGCCTCGAGCTCGCGGAGTCGAACGCGACGACGCAGGCCCAGAACAACGAGGGCACGTTCACGTTCGTGAAGGGCCCGAACCCGCAGACCCAGACCGCCCTCACCAACGGCGGCTTCACGAACGTGACGATCACCTACGACCCCGAAGCCGTCGCGTGTGGCGATGGCGTCGCCGACGCCCCCGAGACCTGCGACTACACGGTCTCCGGCAGCTGCATCGTCAACCAGAGCGGCTGCACGCCGGCGATCGACAAGTGCATGCCGGTCGTCTTCCAGGGCGACCCGATGATGTGCACCGCCGACTGCGTGCCGCAGGCTCCGATCACCACGTGCGTCGCCGGCGACGGCTGCTGCCCCGACGGCTGCGACGAGGCCTCCGACATCGACTGCCGCCCGGGCGGCACCCCCGATCCCAACGGCAACACCTCCCCCGACGTCAGCGGCGGCTGCGCGGCTGCACCGTCGGGCAGCCTGTTCGCCTTCGCGCTGTTCGGCGTGCTCGTCCTGCTCGGCCGCCGCCGGCGCTGACAGGCACCCAGAGACGGGTCGCCGAGGTCTCTTCTCTCCGTCTCGCTCAGTCGTAGTACTCGGCGCCGAGGTGGGTGATCAGCTCGTCACCCTTGGTGTAGCGCAGCGTGTTCTTCAGCTTCATGAGCTGGATGAACAGATCGTGCTCCGGGTAGAGACCCTCGGGCGTCATCGGGCTCTTCCAGTAGAAGGACAGCCACTCCTGAATGCCCGACATGCCCGCGCGATTCGCGAAGTCCATGAACAGCGCGAGATCGAGGACGATCGGCGCCGCGAGGATCGAGTCGCGGCACAGGAAGTTGACCTTGATCTGCATCGGGTAGCCGAGCCAGC
>JALZOI010000515.1 GCA_030857245.1 Myxococcota bacterium | reverse complement strand
TTCCGTCGGTCGTGTCTTCCTGGCAGTCTTCTTCATGGCGGTCTCTCCGGTTTTGAGCCCCGAGAATCCTCTCGGGGTCGGTTTGACCGCCACCTCAAATTTCAACAGGGATCGGGACTACGCCGTCCACGTGGGTGGTGGCATCTTGGGCTCGCACCAGGGTGCGCCGATGGCCGCGGGCGCTTCGAACGAGCAGACGCCGACGCCCTGATCAAGGCGCTTGCGCTCGTCGCCTCGTGACGGCAGGCTCGCTCCATGAGGCGGCCTGCCATTTCGCGTTTCGGAGGGCTCGCGTGCGTGGCGCTGTTCGCGTGCTGGAGCGGGAAAGCGGACCCCAGCACGACGCCGGGCTCCGCGTCACTCGAGCCGTCGGCGCGCGACGTCAGCGGGCCGTACTGGTGCTCGATCGATGACGCCGGGTACGAGTACCCGCGGTTTCCGTGCGTGATCAAGCAGGTCGGCGGCAAGCTCATGCTCGCGAAGCTGGCCGGATCGCAGCGCATCCGCGGCCTGGTCACGCTCGACGAGCGCGAGGGCTTCGGGTTCATCGGCGAGCTGTACTGCCCGTGGGGTGATTGCACCGAGCAGATGCGCGGGCGGTTCGTCCCGTCCGGCAAGGGCTACAAGGGCACGCTGAACGGACCACTCGGGCACAGCGGCGACGAGGGCTCGATGATCGTGCACCTGATCCCCGCACCGGCGAACGCGTTCGGCGGCAACGGCTACGGCGGCGACGGCTACGGCGATCCGTTCACCTTCGGCGGCGCGAGCTACGGCGGCGCGAGCTACGGCTACTATCGGATCGACCGGCGCGGCCGCCGGACGCGCTGACGCGCGCGACCCGCCGGACCGCGCGCTGGTCAAGGCAGGGCGGCGCGCCGAAGCCGGACGATCAGGTCCGCGACGAACGCGCGGAGCTCGGAGGGCGTGACCCCGGCTGGCAGCCCGAGGCCATCGGGGATCTCGATCTCGGAGAGCAGCCAGGCGATCGTGGCTGGCGTACAGCCACCGTCCTTCGCGAGCGCGGCGGGCAGGGCGTCTTCGACTCGGTAGCCAGCGCGCTCGAGACAGAGCACGTCGACGAGATCGCGCTCTTCGGCACGGCCGACCAGCGCCGTCAGCTTGTTGGCGAGGATCTCGTCGGGCGGGTCGTAGCGAATGCCGTCGCGCTCCGACTTGATCGCGTGCTGCTGGTGCAGGTCATGCACCAGGTCGATCACGACTGCAGCTCCGGCGCGCGACAGCACGGCTCGCACGAACCGTGGTGCCTGCTGCCGCACCTCGAGCACCGCCGGGAGCGACGCGGCAATGTCCTGGAGCACGAATCGGCCCCGCTCGAACGCCGCTCCGTCGGTCGTGAACAGGTCGAGATCGTCGGTCGCGCGATGTGCCAGGTGGAATCCGGCGAGTGCGCCGCCACCGGTGAGGAAGAATCCGCGCTCGCGTGCGAAGAACGCCCGCAGCACCTCGAGCTGTAGCGGCGAGAGCCGGCTAGCCGGCGAGGAGGCCATCGCTCCGCCAGCCCTCGATCAGGAACGTCCAGAACGCGAAGCGTCGCCCGATCCGCCGCTGCAAACGTGGCAGGTCGTGCGCTACCTCGGCGGGCGTGACGAAGCACCAAACGTCGAGATCGCGCGCTTCCCGGAGCATCTTGCCCACCAATCGATCGCGCTGCGGCCCGGGCTCCGCGAGCGCGGCGCGAAGCTCGGCGATCGAAACGTCCTCGTCCCACAGAAAGTACGGCCTCAGGTCGTCCCGCGCCATGTCCGTGGTGATCGACCGCATCCCGAGAGGATACCCGACCTCGTGCCGGCCCGGCGCCTGGCGTGACCGTGGGGCGCGGCGGTCGTTCGAGCTCAGCGCTCGAACAGCTTGCGCTGCGCGCTGTCCCAGCGCCAGACCGGGGTACCGCCGCCTGCCTTGGCGGTGAGGCGAACGCCGCCGCGCCAGTCGTCGATGCCGTGCTCGTGGACGCGATCGATCGCGCCGGCGAGCGCCTGGCGGCCGGTCGCGGTGATCGTGACGTTGACGCCCTTGAAGGTCTCGGCGGTGATCGGCGTGAGCGCCGGGGCGCCTTCGATGAAGCCGCAGCCACCAAGGGTGTGGAGCGTCGACAGCAGCGTGAGCTCGGTGATCGGATAGCGCGGGTCGATGGCCTGCACTGCCTGCATGAGCTCGCCGCCCGTCGCGACGCCGCGCGCGATCGCGGCGAGCAGCTGGCGCTCCGTGCGCGACAGCCCGCTCAGCGAATCGGGGAGCTCCTCGAGCTGGCGCTCGAGCGCGCCCGCGAGGAACGGCATCGCCTTGATCCGGCGGGTCAGGAACGGCAGCGCGCGCGGATCCGCGGAGGTCACGGCGATCCACGCGGTGATCGCCTCGTCGACGGCGTCGCGGGACAGCGGAGTGCGACGCGGCCACAGCTCGGCGAGCTGCTCGGGCTTGAGCTGACCCAGGCCGAGGAAGCTCGGGACCTCGGGGTGGCGATCGATCGACACGATCGTCAGCGTCGTCGGCAGGCCGCGCCGCGCGAGCCGGGCGAGCAGCCGGATCAGCGCGAGCTGGTCGAATAGGTCATGCTCGAACCACAGGATGAGCTCCTCCGCGCCGGCAGCTTCGTCGACGCCGCGGTCCCAGGCCGCGAGCTGCGCGTGCGCATCGCCGACATGGCGCGAGCGCCAGAAGTCGCTGCGCAGCTGGTAGTGCTCGGCATCGGGCACGTTGAGCACGGGACCCTGATCGAGCGCGTCGGCCCACACGCGGATCTCGCCCGGCAGGTCGGCGAGCGAGAGGCTGTCCGCGGTGGCGTCGCCATTACAGACGTGAACGATGCGCTCCATGGACCGGAGGTACCAGCCGGAGCGCGGTCACCGCAAGCCAGCGGCGACCTCGTTGCGGTTCACTGCGGACCGGGCAGGTCGGCGTCGCCGGCGTCCCACACGAACGGCGGGATGACCGCGTACGCGGCGGGCACGTGCGCCGGTGGCGCAGGCGTCATCGCGGGAGTCGGTGCGGTCTGGACGTCGAACTGCACGGCGGTGAACGCGAGCCGGGCGTGATCGAGCGCAACGACGCGGGCGAAGTCGTTGTGGATCCCGCAGAAGTACCGGATCGAGCCATCCGCGAGGATGCGCGAACGCAGCAGCTTGCAGCGTGACGTCGCCTGCGGCGCCAGCCCGGTGTAGCCGAGGCCCGCGACCACGTGCTCGCCGAACGGCCCGGTCGCCGCCGGTGCCAGCTCGGCGAGCTCGCGGGCCGCGATCACGATGCGGTACGCGCGCGGCGGCTGGTCCGGGCTCCGCGCCGGGATCGCGCAGGTGGCGCGCAGGCCGGTGATCGCGCAGCCGGCGAACGGTGTCCCCGTGACCTCGTCGAGCACGCCGACCGTCCAGCGGCCGGTGGTCAGCGCACCCGCGACCGTCGCGTCGGGTGGATCGCTGAGCGGCGTGTCGTCACAGCGGGGATCGGTGACGGGCTCCGCCGGGTCGCCGCAGGTGTAGCCGGCGTTCGAGGACGCGACGACGACGAAGTCATCGACGATCCGCTTCGCGAACGTGGCGCTCGGCTGGCTGATGTCGAAGACGACGTGCACGGGCTCCGCCGTGTGCTGCACGAAGCGCTGGCCGAACACCTGCACTTCGTGCGCGGGCGACAGCAGCTGCGAGATCGGCGAGCCCGCGACCAGCGACATCGCCGCGAGGCCACCAGGCTCGGCGCGCGCGGGTTCGAATGCGAGCGGCGCAGGCAGCGGGTGGTGCTCCCAGCATGCTGAGGTCACGGCCTCGACACCGGCGCGATCGACCGTGCGGATGTCGAGGTACAGCGCCCCGTCGTGGACGCCGAGCGCGGCGATCGGGATCGTGCCCCCGCGATGCAGCGCGAGCGTGACGACGCCATCCTCGTGCGCGGGGAGCTGCGTCCAATCGAGGACGATGGTGTCATCGGTGGTCCGGACCCGGTACGCCGAGCGCGTCAGGTCGATCGCCGCGAGCTCGCGCAGCTCGAACTGCCAGTGCAGCGGGTTGGGCATCGTCTCGCCGCCGAGTGCCGGCCCACCTTCGTCGAGCAGGTACGCGTGCTTGTAGATGGCGGGGCAGCCGGTGCCATCGAGCGTGATCGTCGGGCCCGCGTGGGCATGGATCGGCGCACCGGTCGTGAACGTGATCGCGTCCCCGCGCTCGTCGCGGACGGTGGTCTCGAGGAACCCGATCGCGCCAGGACCGGTGCCGTCGCCAGGAGCGTCGTCGCCGCCTCCCGGGGTGCCATCGACGGCGGCCGAGCAGGCAGCGGCGAGCAGGAGCGAGCAGGTGAAGTGTGAGCGTGCGGTCATGATCATCGGGCCAGGTCCTCCGCGCGCGGCTATCGGCCGGTGCGGGCCCGGGTTGCGTGCGAGCCGTGACTTCGATAAGCGCGGGTCCTGAGCGCTCGTCAGAGTTTCTGAATGCCGGCGCCTGGGCGCGGTGGGGCCGATCAAGCCGACAGGCTTGTCGGAACTCCGTACAGCCCATGCTGCGTCCCGCGCTGCGTCCGCGATGCGGCGTCGCTGGTGCTTGCGGGGGCCGGGCTTTTGGTCGAAACCGCTTGGCACGTAGTTCGCTCGAAGGGGACGTCCATGTTTGTACTGACCGGAGGGAGGCGCTCGCGGGTGATAGCAGCGCCGGTGGCGCTCGCGCTCGCGTTGCTGACAGGGCCGGTCGTCGCGCAGCCCGCGGGCGACGCCACACGATCACCGGAGCCGGGGATGGCGCTCACGCTCGCCGACGCGCTGCGCGCCGCGGAAGCGGCCTCGGAGTCGCTCGCCGTCGCGCGCTCCGAGGTCGAGCGCGCCCAGGCGCAGGTCGAGGGCGCACGCAGCGGCTATCTCCCGCGGATCGACGGCAGCGCCGGCTACCTGCGTACGCTCGCCTCGGAGTTCGATGACATCTCGTTCGGCCCCCCGCCGACCGGCGGCGAGGAGGATATCGATCTCCCGTTCGGTCAGCCGAACACGTGGCGGCTTGGCGTGACGGCGAGCCAGCCGCTGTTCGACGGCTTCCGGACCTCGGCGTCGGTCGCGCAGGCGAAGGCCGGCGTCCGCACCTCGCAGCTCGGGGTTCGCAGCACGCGCGCGCAGGTCGTGCTGCAGGTCGCGCAGGCGTACTACGACGCCGCGCTCGCCCAGCGCCAGGTCGAGATCGCGGAGGTCACGCTGCAGCAGGCGCAGGAGACCTTCGCGACGACGGAGCTCAACTTCAAGCAGGGCGCGGCGCCCGAGTTCGATCTCGTCCGGGCCGAGGTCGCGCGCGACAACCAGAGCACGCTGCTCGTGCAGTTCCGGGCGCAGCGCGACGTCGCGTTCGTCCAGCTCCGCCGGCTGATCGGCGCGCGGCTCGATCGCCCGGTCACCCTGACCACGCAGCTCGAGGGCGACGATGTCGAGACCGTCGTGACCACCGCGCGCACCGCCGCCGGCCTCGGGGCGGACGCGGCGCGACTCGCGCTGGCGCAGGCGCGCGAAGCGGTCGCGATCCGGTCGGCGTCGGTGCGGATCGCGCGGGCCGATCGGCTCCCGCAGATCGCAGCGGTCACCGACTTCGGCATCGTCAACTACGAGCGCCAGCCCTTCA
>JALZOI010000514.1 GCA_030857245.1 Myxococcota bacterium | reverse complement strand
GCCGGGGTTGCCGCGGCCCTGCTTCCGCGCGGGGTCGCCCGGGGCCACCGGCGCGACCAACTCCACATCGGGAACCGGGCCCTCGGTGGGCAGCGCCGCGGGCTGCAGGATCTCGTCGGCCGCCGCGGGGGCACGCTGGTTGCGCTCGCCGAGCGCGACGTAGAGCAGCGTGCCGATGCCGCCGAACAGCACGGCGCCGAGCAGCAACCAGCCGAGCGCGCCCGCAGCGCTGCGGCGGATCATCACCGGCTGCGACATCAGATCGTTCATCGACGGCGAGCGATCCTGCGACGTCCGCATGCTTCCGCTCGAGGCGGCGCGCGGTTCGCTGCTCGGCCGGCCGACTGCCTGGTGCTGGCCCGTCGTCGACATCGATGCCGGCCCCGACAGCATGTTCGGGATCTCGGTCATGCCGCTCAGCGTGGCGGCCCGCGGCATCGTCATGACCGGCGAGCTCGTCGCGGAGCGCGGGAGGATCGAGCCATCGTCGTCGAGGTTGCGCATCGACAGGCCCTGATTGAGCGTGGCGACCACGTTCGGATCCGTCGTCATACCGAGGACGTGCGCGACCGCGACGCCGCGGCCCGCGAGCGCCTTGTTGAGCTCGTACTCGAAGGTCTCCATCGTCTGCGGGCGATCGTCGGGATTGCGCGCCATCGCCGACATCACGAGATCCGAGACGGTCTGCGACAGGCCATGGCGCACCGCCGACGGCGGCGGCGGATCCTGCGTCGCCTTCTTCGTCAGGATCTCCATGAAGTTCTCGCCGGAGTACGGCGCGTTCCCCGTGACCATCTCGTAGATGATGGCGCCGAGCGCGTAGACGTCGCAGCGTGCGTCGGCCGGTCGACCCGCGGCCTGCTCGGGCGACATGTACTCGGGCGTGCCCATCGCCATGCCGGGGCTGGTCAGCCGGCGCTCGCGCGCGGCCTCCGCCTCGGTGGTCTTCGCGATGCCGAAATCGAGGACCTTGACGACGTCGGTCGCGCCGTCGCGCGTGATCAGGAAGACGTTCTCGGGCTTGAGATCGCGGTGGACGATGCCCTGGGCGTGCGCGGCCGCGAGCGCGCGACAGATCTGGCTCGCGATCCGGAGGCAGCGCGCGACGTCGATCGCGCCCTCGCGCTCGATGATGCTGCCGAGCTCCACGCCCTCGAGGAACTCCATCACGAAGTAGACGCTGCCGTCGGCGGTGGTGCCGGAGTCGGTGACGTCCACGATGTTCGGGTGACCGATCTTCGAGGCGGCGCGGGCCTCGCGGCGGAACCGCTCGACGAGATCGGGCATCCGGCTGTAGCTCGGGTGCAGGACCTTGAGCGCGACCCGCTTGCCGATCTCGACGTGCTCGGCGAGGTAGACCTTGCCCATGCCGCCCTCGCCGATCAGCTCGATCACGCGATAGCGATCGTCGACCTCCGAGCCGATCAGATCGGGCTCGGCCTCGGGATCGAGCTGCTGCGCCAGCGCCGCGGCGTTGCTGCCGACGGGCGACTGCAGGCGCGCCGCCGATGCGCGGCGATCCAGGTCGCGGCGACGATCTTCCCCTTCGTCACCCCGGTCGGTGGCGCGCCGGCCGACCGAGCCCGGGCGGCGCACCGGCGCCTCGCCCGCGCCGTCGTACATCTCCGGCGGCATCTTCGTCAGATCGCTCTTCTCGATCATCTGCCGGAGCTCGTCGGTCGGCGGCAGCGTCAGCGCGCGGGTGCGGACGCGAGAGATCAGCTCGCTGCGCTCGCCGCGCTCGCGGTGGATGTCCTCCGAGAACAGCTCGGCGAGGAACGTCGACATCCGGGTGCCGTCGGTGGTCGGCGCGTTGTGCGCGAGCCACGTCTGGAGCGCCATCCGCATCTCGTCGCAGTTCTCGTAGCGATCCTCCTTCGCGGAGGCGAGCGCGCGCAGGCAGATCTCGTCGAGCTCGATCGGCACGCGCGGGGCGCGCTTGCTCGGCCGCATCACCTCCGGGTTCTTCGCCCGCGACAGCAGATCCTGCGGCTGATCCTTGCCGGGCGGAAACAGCTGGCGGCCCGTGAGCAGCTCCCACAGCACGATCGCGGTGGCGTACATGTCGCTGCGGCCGTCGAGCTTCTCGCCGCGCGCCTGCTCGGGAGACATGTACGCGACCTTGCCGTAGATGATGCCGGGCGCCGTCTTCTCGAGCTTGAGCGTCGAGGACGCGAGCCCGAAGTCGGTCAGCTTGACCTCGCCGGTGTACGACACGAGGACGTTTGGCGGCGAGATGTCGCGATGGACGAGGTTGAGGTCGGGGAACGAGTGCGCGTAGGCGAGCCCGCGGCACAGCTCCTTGACGATGTAGACGGCCACGTCGATCGGGAACGCGACCTGCTTCTTGGCACAGCGGTTCCACACCGCGCGGAGGTCACGCCCCTCCACGAAGTCCATCGCGAGGAACAGCTCGCCGCCCACCAGCCCGGCGTCGAACACGGGGATCAGGTTCCCGTGCGACAGCTTCACCACAACTTTCGCCTCGTCACGGAATCGCGCGACGTACTCGGCGTCGGCGAGGTGCGGCAGCACGGTCTTGATGACCATCAGCCGCTCGAGCCCGCGATCGCCGGCGACCGCGAGGTAGAGCGCCCCCATGCCACCCTGCGCGAGGGGCCCCAGCAAGTGATACTTGCCGAATTTCCTGGGGTAATGCTCCAGGTCTCCCTCGACGAGCGGCACGCATGACGAAGCTACCATGGCGCGTAAAGGGCATCCAAATCACTCGGCGCTCCGATTGAAGCCGTGATTCGGAACACTTAAGATGTGGATCCCTCGTGGTTGTGCTGCGGGGTGAGGGGAATACCGACATGGCCGGCGAGCTCGTCCTGGTGATCGACGACAGTCCCACCATCACCAAGGTGGTGCAGCTGGTGCTGACGAAAGCGGGCTATCAAGTCCAGACCGCCGCTGATGGCGAGGCCGGGCTCGAGGCGGTGCGCGCGAAGCGGCCCGACCTGATCCTGCTCGACTTCGTGATGCCGCGCATGAACGGCTACCAGTTCTGCCGGGAGCTGGTCGCCGACGCCCAGCTCTGCGACATCCCC
This sequence comes from Myxococcota bacterium, assembly GCA_030857245.1. Classification (GTDB taxonomy): domain Bacteria; phylum Myxococcota_A; class Polyangia; order Haliangiales; family Haliangiaceae; genus JABFXX01. The sequence continues at coordinate 2,566 of JALZOI010000514.1, read as the reverse complement.
GTCGTCCTGATGAGCGCCAAGGGCGACCAGGTCGGTGAGCGCTTCGTGAAGGTGATGGGCATCGTCGACTACATCACCAAGCCGTTCTCGCCCGAGGCGATCACGGCCGTGGTGCAGCACACGATCGGCAAGTACGGGCGCACCGGGACTGCCGACGACCAGAACCCCTCGCTGGTCACCGGCGAGGACCTGTCGGCCACCGACGAGGCGGATCGCGCGAACGCGCGCACCAAGGCCCTCGGCGAGCTCCGGACCGCCGTCGCCGACGTCGTGAGCGCGCGGGTCGCTGCGTTGCTCGCGCTCGCCGCGGACTCGCACGGCGACGCGGAGGTCGCGACCGATACGGCGGCGATCGGCGAGGCCACGCGCGCGGCGCTCGATGACACCGCACTCCAGCGCATGCTCGGCGCGATCGATCTCGGGCTGCTCGCCGACGGGGTGCCCGGGCTGCGCGGCGATCTACGGGTCGTCCCGCTCGCCGAGGTGCTGCAGCTGCTCGATGTCCAGGAGCAGTCCGGCGTGCTCACCGTCGAGCGCAGCGGCGCGCGGGTCGAGATCTTCTTCCGGCGCGGCCGCGTCGACCAGGCGATCGCCGAGGGCGTGCCGGAGGAGTTCTTGCTCGGTCGCTTCGTGCTCGATGCCGAGCTCATGCAGCGCACGGACTTCGAGTCGTTCCTCGAGTCGCGAGGCCCCGCGACCGCGGCCAACCAGCGCCTGATCGGCGGGCAGCTGGTCAGGCTCGGCCACATCGCGGAGCCCGACCTCAAGGCGTGTCTGACCCGGCAGTCGAGCGAGCTCATCTACGAGATCCTCCGCTGGCGCCACGGCCGGTTCCGCTTCGCGGCCGGCCTCGAGATGCCGCCGTCGGTGATCGACGCGGCGCTCGGCCTCGACGTGGAGGCCGTCCTCATGGAGGGCTACCGCCGCGTCGACGAATGGCACCTCATCGAGCGCGCGATCGACAACTTCGACGTCGTGTTCCTCCGCAACGAGGACTCGGTCGCGCAGATGGGACGCGGCCGGCTGACCCGCGAGGAGCTCGCCGTGCTCGAGCTGGTCAACGGCAAGAACAGCGTGAAGGAGATCATCCGGAAGTCCCGGATGGGCTCGTTCGAGGTCAGCAAGATGCTGTACCGGCTGCTCAGCATCAAGCTGGTGCGCCGCCGCGTGCTCCCCGTCGCGGTGTGATGCCGGGTCCCCGGCGTCGGCCGTGGGTCCACAACTTGATCGCGTCCCGCAGGTAGCAGACGATCGCCCCACGTGGCTTTCGACGTCGGTTCGCAGCTCGGCCGGTACACCATCCTCAAGCAGCTTGCGGGTGGCGGGATGGCCGACGTGTTGCTCGCGCGCGCGAGCGGGATGGACGGCTTCGCGCACCACGTCGTGATCAAGCGGATCCGGGCGGACCAGACGGCCGACAGCCAGGCGCTCGCGATGTTCCTCGACGAGGCCCGGCTCTGCGCGTCGCTGCACCATCACCACATCGTCCAGGTCCACGAGATCGGCCGCGAGGGGGACGACTACTTCTTCGCGATGGAGTACGTGCACGGCGAGGATCTGCGGAGGCTGCTCACGCGGGTCGCGCAGCAGCACCTGCAGGTCCCGTTCGATCAGATCGTCACGATCGGGGTCGCGGTCGCCGCGGCGCTCCACCACGCGCACGAGCAGAAGGGCGCCGAGCGGCAGCCGCTCGACATCGTGCACCGCGATGTCTCGCCCGCGAACATCCTCGTCGGCTACGACGGCAACGTGAAGGTGCTCGACTTCGGGATCGCGAAGGGGGCGCTGCGCACCGCCGAGACCCGCGAGGGGACGCTGCGCGGCAAGGTCGCGTACATGGCGCCCGAGCAGTGCATCGGGCGTGACGTCGATCGGCGGAGCGACGTCTTCGCGCTGGGCATCGTGCTCTACGAGCTGTGCACCGCCCGGCGGCTGTTCAAGGGCGACAGCGACTACCTGACGATGTCGGCGATCGTTGCGGGCAAGATCCCGAGGCCGTCGCAGCTGCGCACGGACCTGCCACCGGCGCTCGAGCGGATCATCATGAAGGCGCTGTCGACGTCGCCGGCCGCGCGCTACCAGACGGCCGAGCACCTCGGCCTCGACCTCGAGCGCGCCGCGGCGCGGAGCGGGCTGCGGCTGTCGTCGACCGCGCTCGCCGCGTACCTGGGGTCGCTGTTCGGGCGCCGCGCCGAGCCGTGGCTGACGACCGACCCGCTGCCGGAGGAGGTCGTCGATCGCGACTTCGACGGCACCGGCGAGGGGATCGTCGTGATCTCCGATGAAGATCTCGGCAAGCTCGCCGCGGCGCGCGCGCTGCTCGACACGCCGAGCGTCGTCACCGTGACGACCGAACCGAGCACGCCGACGCCGGTCCGCGTCGACGAGCCCAACGAGTTCTCCGACGAGCCGCGCACCGAAGCGATGGAACCCGACGAGCTGCCCACCCAGCTCACGGACGCGACGGATGTCGCGGCGGCGGTCGAAGCGGCGCGGCTGCTGCGCACCGGCTCGGCCCCGAAGCCCGCCGCGCCTGCGCCCGCGGCCCCGGTCGTTAAGTCAGCTC
>JALZOI010000513.1 GCA_030857245.1 Myxococcota bacterium | reverse complement strand
CCGCCGGGCTGCATGGCGGGCGCGGGCGCTGGCGCTGGCGAGGCGGGTGCAGTAGCTGTGAAGGATGCAGGTCCTCGTCAAGCACATCATGACCTCGCCCGTGATCGGGCTGTTCGCCGAACAGACGCTGCCGCTCGCCGAGGACATCATGAGCCTCAAGCACCTGCGGCACCTGCCCGTGCTGGACGATGGCGGCCGGCTCGTCGGGCTCGTCAGCCACCGCGATCTGCTCCGCGCCAAGGTGAGCTCGCTCACCGGCTTGACGGCGAGCCAGCAGCGCGCCCGGCAGGAGCACGTCCACGTCCACGAGCTGATGACGCGAGACGTCTGGACGGTCGGCCCCGAGACCCTGGCCTCGGTGGCCGGGCGGACGCTGCTCGATCACAAGTTCGGCTGCCTGCCGGTGATCGGCGAGGACCGCCTGGTGGTGGGCATCGTCACCGAGCGCGACTACCTGCGCTTCGCGATCAAGGCGATCGAGATGCACGACTGAGCGTTATCGCTGCGCGACCCGCACCGCACGGCGATCCGGACGCTCGAGCGTGTGCAGCATGAAGGCGTACGCGCGCGCGATCTCCTTCAGCGCGTCGAACCGGCCCGAGGCGCCGCCGTGGCCCGCGCTCATGTTGGTGTCGAGCAGCACGGGGTTGCCGTCGGTCTTCGTCGCCCGCAGCTTCGCGATCCACTTCGCCGGCTCGAAGTACTGGACCTGGCTGTCCCACAGCCCCGTGCGCACGTAGATCGACGGGTAGGCCTGCGCGGTGATGTTGTCGTACGGCGAGTACGACAGCATGTAGTCGTACGCGGCCCGGTCGGCGGTCGGGTTGCCCCACTCCTCGTACTCGTTCGTGGTCAGCGGGATCGATTCGTCGAGCATGGTCGTGACGACATCGACGAACGGCACGAACGACACGATGCCGCGGTAGAGGTCGGGCCGCAGGTTGGCGACGGCCCCGACGAGCAGGCCCCCGGCGCTGCCGCCCATCGCGAACACGCGCGCGGGATCCCCGTAGCGCTGCGCGACGAGGTGCTCGGTGCACGCGATGAAGTCGGTGAACGTGTTTCGCTTCTTCATCAGCTTGCCGTCCTCGTACCAGCTGCGGCCCATCTCCTGACCGCCGCGGATATGAGCGATCGCGTACACCCACCCGCGATCGAGCAGGCTCGTGCGGCTCGCGCTGAACCCGGGCTCCATCGAGAACCCGTACGAGCCATAGCCGTAGACGAGCAGCGGGGCGCTGCCATCGAGCGGCGTGCCCTTGCGATAGACGACGGAGATCGGCACGGCCGTGCCATCGCCGGCCTGCGTGTGCAGGTACTCGCTCGTGTACAGCGTCGGATCGTACGTCGGCACCGGCTGCTGCTTGAGCAGTGCCTGCTGCCGGCTGCCAACGTCGAGCTCGTAGACCGAGCTCGGCTGGGTCATCGACTCGTAGGCGTAGCGGACGCGCTGCGACGTGGCGTCGGGGGTGTCGAGCACCGTCATCGCGTACGCCGGATCCTGCGCGTCGATGAAGAACGGCGCGCCCTTGCCGGGCAGCACCTGGACCTTGCGGAGCCCACCGGTGCGGACCGACGCGGCGAGGAAGCGGTCGTAGACGGCGAAGCTCTCGACGAGCGTGTCGGTGCGGTGCGGGATCAGATCCTTCCAGGCCGCGCGCTCGGCCTCGTGTCCGGGCGCGACCTCGACGACGCGGAAGTTCTTCGCCTGGTCGTTGGTCCGCACGACAAACCGGGTGCCGAGGTGATCGACGCTGTAGAGGTGATCCTTCGAGCGCTCGAGGAACACGCGCGGCTCGCTGGTGGGGCGATCCGCATCGATCAGCCGGTACTCGCTGTTCGTCGTCGAGGCCATGCCGATCGTGATGTAGCGATGCGACTTGGTCTTGCCGACCCCGACGTAGTACTGGGCGTCGGTCTCGTGGTGGACGAGCTCCGACGTGCCGCCGAGCCGGTGGCGGAACACGCGATCGGCGCGCAGCGTGACCTCGTCCTTGCCGCCGTAGAACAGCGTCGTGTTGTCGTTGGCCCACGCCAGCGCGCCGCTGATGTTCGCGGCGGTGTCGGGCAGCATCCGCTGGGTCGCGAGCTCCTTCACGCGCAACACGAACTGGTTGCGGCCGACGACGTCCTCGGCCCACGCGATCAGCGTGCCGTCCGGGCTGACGTCGTAGTTGCCGATCTTGTAGTAGGGGTGGTCGACCGCGAGGGCGTTGCCGTCGAGCAGGACCTCCTCGGCGGCCTCCATCGTGCCCGGGCGCCGCGCATAGATCGGGTACTGCTTCCCGGTCTCGAAGCGCACGTAGTACCAGTAACCGCGATCGAACGTCGGCACCGACGCGTCGTCCTCCTTGACGCGCGCGCGGAGCTCGCCGAACAGCGTGTCCTCCAGCGCCTTGACCGGCGCGAGCACCGCGGCGACGTAGGCGTTCTCGGCGGTGAGGTGCGCGAGCATCTCGGGCTCCTTGCGCTCGTCGTCGCGCAGCCAGTAGTAGGGATCGACGCGGGTGCCGTGCGGCGAGACCACCTCGTGCGTCCGGCGCGCCGCGACGGGAGGGACGGGCTCGGCGCCCGTACCCCCGCCGCCCGAGGCGTGGTCGACCGGGCTCGCGCCGCTCGTGATCGAGGTCTCGCGCTGGCAGCTGGTCTGGCAGCTACCCGCGCAACCGAGCAAGCAGAGGCAGCCGCAGGCGAACGCGTGGAGTCGGACCATGCGACTCGATAGCACGCGGGCCGCCCGCTGCGCCTCGCGACCTCAGCGCAGGTGCTTGCCGGGCAGCCGGGCGCGCTGCTCGGCCGGATCATCGTGAGCCGCGGCGACCGCCTCGGGATCGACGGCTTCACCGAACTGGGTCAGCGGCTCCGGATCGACCGCGGACAGGCCGACGCCGACGGCGAGCGGCGCCGGTGGCATCGTACCCATCGTGGCCTGCGCGGCCTCCACGCCGGCACCGACCCTGCCGCCGGTGGTGTGCGCGAGCGCATCGTTGCGACGCCGTCGCCGCGCGCCGACGTACGCGATCAACCCGCCGAGCAACAACAATATGGTGATCCGGTTCATGACGCCGAGTGGGAGCAACCCCCATGCCCGGCGACGCGTTTGCACCCTGGAGCCCCGGAGGATTTACCGATGCCGAGGAACCCGACCCACAGCCACACCGAGCAGCAGCCCAAGCCGCCCTTCCCGCCCCAGCACCTCGCCAAGCCGGGCCTCGAAGCGGATCTCGATCCCAAACCGAGATACGAGGCTCCGACCTACAAGGCCGCCGGCAAGCTCGACGGCAAGCGCGCGTTGATCACCGGCGGCGACTCCGGCATCGGCCGCGCGGTCGCGGTGCTCTACGCGCGCGAGGGCGCCGACATCGCCATCAACTACCTGCCGGCCGAGCAGCCCGACGCCGACGAGACGAAGCGCGCCGTCGAGGCCGAGGGCAAGCGCTGCGTGCTGATCGCCGGTGACCTCACCGATGCGCAGTTCTGCTCGGAGCTCGTCGAGCGCGCCGTCGACGAGCTCGGTGGGCTCGACATCCTGGTGTCGAACGCCGCGCACCAGAACCGCAAGCAGCTCGAGGAGCTGACGCCCGAGGAGTTCGATCGCACGTTCAAGACGAACGTCTATGCCTACTACTACCTGACGAAGGCCGCGGTGCCGCACCTCAAGCCCGGCTCTGCGATCATCGCGTCGAGCTCGAGCACCGGGTTCCGCGGCAACGACGAGCTCCCCGACTACTCGGCGACCAAGGGCGCGATCAACCAGTTCACGAAGGTGATGGCGAAGCAGCTCGTCGAGAAGGGCATCCGGGTCAACGCCGTCGCCCCGGGGCCGGTGTGGACGCCGCTGAACGCCGCCGACGAGGGCATGCAGCCCGACGAGGTCGCGGAGTTCGGGTCGCAGACGCCGCTGAAGCGCCCGGCGCAGCCCGAGGAGATCGCTCCGGCCTACGTGTTCCTGGCGTCCGAGGCCGACTCGAGCTTCATCACCGGCATCATCTTGCCGGTGCTCGGCGGCGAGACCATCGGCGGCTGATCTACCGCCGGCGACCGGGCGTCAGCCGATGGCCTGACCGTCGATCTCGAGCTCGGGGAGGCCCAGCAGCGGCGCCTCCACCATCGGACCGTCGGCAACGACCGCCGGCGGTGCGATCACGGTCAGGGCTCCCGGGATCGTCTCGATCGTCACCGGCGTGTCGCCGAACGGCTCGCCGTCGACCAGCACGCGCTGGACGGGGTCGGCGGTGATCGCCACCCGGGCGGTGGAGAACGAGCCGACGTTGTCGCGGCTCGCCGGCGCACCCTCGCGCGCACTGCGGTAGAGGTGGATGCCGGTCGCGATCGCCTCCGCGATCGTCTCGGCCGCCACGATCGTGACGTCGACGCGGCCGTCATCGCCGAGCAGATGCGACGGTCCGTGGGCGAGGACACAGCGCGGCGGCGCCAGGTTCGCCACGCCGACGGCGATCGCGCGGCACCGGATCACGTGTTCGGTGGTCTGCATCTCGACCGTGAACCCCTCCAGCTTGGCGAGCTCGCGCAGCGCCGAGCCGGCATACGCGAGCAAGCCCCACCGCTGCTTGGCCTCGGTCGTCGTCGCCCCGATGGTGTCCGCGTGGATGCCGACCATGCAGTGCAGGATCATGGCGCGCTCGCCGGCCGGCCCGCGGACCATCGCCGCGTCGATCGTGCAGCCCTGCTCGCTCGTCACGAGCGCGATCGCTTCGTCGAGGTCCGTGGGGATCCCGAGCGCCGCGGCGAACGAGTTGGCGGTGCCGAGCGGTAGCACCGCGAGCTTCGCCGAGCCGCCGACCAGCTCGGACGCGACGGACGACACGGTGCCATCGCCGCCGGCTGCCACGATCACCGTGGCGCCGCTCGCGACCGCCTCGCGCGTGCACACGGTGGGCGAGCGGTCCTCGGAGACCTCGAAGACGGTGACCTGATGCGCGCCGTCACCGCGCAGGCGTTCGGTGACGTCCTCGATGGCGAGGCCCGCAGCGCTACCCGCTCGACTGTTCCAGACGACTGCGATGTGCACGTGCTCGTACCGTAGGCCAGCGTCGTGGACTGGCGAAGCGCCCGGAGGTGAGGCGCAGGCGAGACCGGAACGCCCCGCCGATCGAGCCGCTCAAAACTCGCAGGCCGCGTGGCATGCGCGTTGCTCCCCGTCGCCACATGAGGCTCATGAACTTTGTCATCCTCGGTTCGATGGTGGCCGGCGTCGCGTACCTGCTGAAGCAGCAGCGCGGGGGCCGCCCGCCCGGCCAGCAGGTGCAGCAGCCCCAGCAAGGCCAGTCCAGGCAGAAGCCGCTGATGAACGATGACCTGATGACGGACGCGGACATCATCGAGGAGATCGTCATCGTCGGCGTGATCGAACCGGTGCCGAAGCCCTTCCGGTAGTGCGCCCGTGGGGTGCCGCGCCGCGACCGCTCGCTCCCGGATCATTGCGGCTCCGGAATCGGCGGAACGGCGTAACGCCCGCGGTGCGGGAGACGTCGAGGCGACATGCCCACGAGGTCCCCGCGCAAGCCGGCCCGCACCAGCCGGCGCACGCCCGCCTCCGCCGACGCGCCCCCCTGGGAGAAGGAGCACCCACCGCAGCGGTCGCGCGCGCTCTCGCCCGCGCAGCGGC
>JALZOI010000512.1 GCA_030857245.1 Myxococcota bacterium | reverse complement strand
CCCCCCCCCCACCGTTGTACCCAGCCTTCGCGTCCAGCCACCGCACAACCTTCGCGGCCAACCTCGCGGGACCCTCCACCAAGCCTTTCCGTCCAGCCTCCGCCTCCTTGTCAGCCGGCCGCCCATTCTTTGCCTGCCAGCCGTCCGCCCAGCCTTCGTGCTTGAATTCTGCCCACCGTCGCACCCAGCCTTCGCGCCTCGCGCGACCCTCCACCAAGTCCAGTCTCCGTCTGCCAGCCGCCGCGCAGCCTCCGTGCTTGGATTCTGCCACCGCCGCACTCAGCCTTCGCGCCCAGCCTTCGCACCCAGCCAGCCTTCGCGCCAAAGCCTTCGCGCCAAGCCTTCGCGCCAAGCCTTCGCACCCAGCCTTCGCGCCAAGCCTTCGCGCCAAGCCTTCGCGCCAAGCCCTCGCGCCAAGCCTTCGCGCCAAGCCTTCGCGCCAAGCCCTTGTGCCAAGCCTTCGCGCCAAGCCTTCGCGCCAAGCCTTCGCGCCAAGCCCTCGCGCCAAGCCTTCGCCACCACCGTCCTCCCAGCCCCGCTCCCAGCCCCGCTCCCAGCCTCAGCCCGTCAGCCGTCGCTCCAGCCTCCGCTCGGTGTTCGCGGCGCGGGGGCTCAAAGCCGCGACTGCCTTCTAGCCGCTTTTCCGTCTTGGCTTCCCGCACAGCGTTCGCGCCGGCTTCCGCCCAACCGTCGCACTCAGCCTTCGCACTCAGCCTTCGCACTCAGCCCTCGCACACAGCCTCCGGCCTGGCCTTCGCGACCGTCGTCGCGTTCAGCCTCCGACCGCGCCGCGTTTAGCCTTCCCGCACATGTACTGCGGCCGGGCTCATCCGCCGTGCCTAGCTGGCCGCCACTTCAGATCGAGGTGGCGATGGTCGAGCCAGAGATCGTGCGCCAGGTCCGAGCACTCGCAGTCACTTGGTTGAGCAGCCGCCGCATCGCGGCCGAGCTCGGGATCGCGCGTAGGACCGTGCAGCGCTACGTCCGCGATGGCGAGGCCGCCGAGTCGCTTCACCATTTGGCCTGCCGATTCTCTCGTTGGTCTCCCGTTGGTGGGTCGAAAAGCGGTGTTCCACGTGGAACCTCACTTCGTGGACTGGCCGCCCGATCGAGGAATGTGGGGGTTCGGCGGCCGGGCGCATCTGGCTTCGGGGATGGTGTCGTCGTGGATTGGAGCGAGGGGAAGCCGTGTACCCGGCAAGGGCTCCTCTCGTTTCTCGTCGGAAGCCGACCCTCACAGGCTCGAAACGGTTCGACCTCCTGGCTGCAGTCACGGCAATTCCGTGCCCGTCCTCGAACTCGCACTCCACCGCGACACCATGACAGCGTCGCATCGCTCATCCTGGCGGCGAACTCCAGGCCGAGCAGTCGGCTCGTGCAGTGCGCCCCAAGCGAATCAATCGTTCTGACTCCGAGCACCGGCGCCCGTGCCCAGCCGCTGCGCCAACGCGTCAGCGCACGACCTAACCGCAACTCATCGTCGAGCCGTCACCACGCCAGCGCCAACCTCTGTGCCGAACGCCCAACTGCCGCGCCATCCTCCGCGTCAGCACCGCTCGTTCTCTGGCCCAGTGGTTGCGTCCCGATCGGGAGCCGGTGGTTGGGCCGGCGGCTGGCCACGGGCCCAGACGCCTGAGAAGTCCGCCTCCGTGAACACCGCCAGCGATTCCAAGGGCTTGGACTCGGCGAAACGCGTTCAGGCACAGCCTCACCCGCCGAACCTCCGCGCGCAGCCTGCACATCGCATTCATGCCCAGTTCGGTGCCGATGTCCGTCGTCCGGCTGCAGGGGCGAGCATTCGACGTCACAGCGCCGCTCATCGCGATCCGTGCGGCATCCTGGGCATGGTCAAACGGACGCCAACATCACGTCGGTGCTCGTACGACGAGGAGGTCGACCACGAGCGCGCGCCCCGCCGCCCTTGGGCACGTCGACGTGCTCACAACGCCGGCGCCGTCGAGCCCGCGGCATTCTCCGAAGGTGCGGCCGACGCGGACTGCATGTTCCACGTGGAACACGCCAGTGGAAGCGCATAGCACCGGACGCGTCGACCTCAGGGAAGGAGCGTGAACTCCGACGTCGCCGGAAGTGCATTCCGACAGCGTATGGGTCGCGCTTGGCGAAACCCGCGCAGGGACTCAGGTGGCGAGCAGGGAATCGAGCACTGCGACCTCGGCCGCGAGCACCACGACCGAAAGCTTGGATAGCCGGCCAATCTCAAGTGCGTTCTCGAGTGCAAAATCGAAGTCGTCTTCCGGGCGGCAAGATAGGACCACCGTGGACACCAGGCAGCCGTCACGAACCGCCGCCTCGACGGTCAGGAGGCAGTGATTGATGGTGCCGAGGCCTGCGGAACCAACCACGATGATCGGAAGGCCCAGTAGCTGCGCAAGCGTGCCCATATCGTGGTCATCAGTGAGCGGGACCCGCCAGCCGCCAGCGCCCTCGACAACGACCAGATCCGATTGGCTGGACCCGTGGTCGACCAGCGTCTTCACCGAACCCAGGGAGATCGAGGTGCTGGCTGCGACAGCAGCCGCCCTGGGAGCGACGGGACGCTCGAACCGATACAGGCCCCGCAGCGCACCAGTCTGCCAGTCTCCGGCGGAACACGAGAGCAGCTCCTGATCTGCACCCTCGAGCAGCCCGTTGTTCCACGTGCAACCTGTCTCGATGGGCTTGAAGCCGAACACCCGCTGCCCGCGATCTCGAGCTCGACGTACCAGCGCACTGGCGACATAGGTCTTGCCAACCCCAGTACCGGTGCCGGTGACGAACCAACCTTTCATCAAGCCCACTTCCGTGACGAGCTAGTCACGCGACGCCTGCGATCGCCGAGGCCGTTGCCGCCTCGAGGAGCTCGAGATCGCGAACCTCGAGGGTGAGAGGAGGCATCCAGACGATAACGTCTCCGAGCGGACGTAGGATCACGCCCAAGCTGCGGGCCGCCTCGCAAACCTCCGCACCGAGATAGCGATCCGCCGCGCCATGCAGCTCGATACCCACCATCATGCCGACCTGGCGAACGTCCACGACGTGCGCCGACCGAGCGATCCGCGTCAGGCTCGCGGTCATCTGAGGAATCATCCGCTGCGCATTCGCCAGCGTGCTTTCGCGAAGCAACGCCAGCGACTCGAGGCCCACCGCGCACGCGAGCGGGTTCGCGGTGAACGTGTGGCCGTGAAAGAACTGCTTGAGCTCGGCGCGCCGACCGAGAAACGCGGCGTAGATCTCCTCGGTAGCGAGTGTGGCCGCAAGGGGCAGATAGCCACCGGAGATGCCCTTGGCGAGGCACAGGAAGTCCGGGGTCACCTGCTCCTGCTCGCAGGCGAACAGTGTGCCGGTGCGGCCAAACCCGGTGGCCACCTCGTCGACAATGACGTGGACCTCATGGGCGCGACACAATTCGACGACCCGCGCGAGAAAGCCGCGCGGGTGCACGAGCATGCCAGCCGCACCTTGGACGAGCGGTTCGAGGACGAACGCGGCGATCTCGTTCGCGCGCGTCGCGAGCTCGCGCTCGAGGACCGCGAGCGACGACGCCATCCGCTCCGACGCCGGCGAACCCGACGGACTTGGAACCGCGATGCTCTGCACGAGCAACGGTCCGAACACTCGATGAAACAGATCGATCCCGCCCACCCCGACGGCGCCGAGCGTGTCGCCGTGATAGGCGTCGCCGAGGCGAAGGAATCGTTGCTTCTTGGGCCGACCGCACAGCTGCCAGTACTGGAACGATTGCTTCAGCGCGATCTCGACCGCTGTCGATCCCGAATCCGAGTAGAAGACGCGGGTCAGTCCGCGCGGCGCGGCGGCGACGAGCGCGCTGCCGAGCCGGATCCCCGGTTCGTGCGTCAGGCCGAGGAACGTCGAGTGCGCGATCCGCTCGAGTTGCCTCGAGAGCGCCGCATTCAAGCGCGGATGGTTGTGGCCGTGCACGTTGCACCACAAAGAGCTGACTCCGTCGAGGTAGCGGCGGCCTTGGCGATCGACGAGGTAGTTGCCGTCACCCCGCTCGATGACGAGGGGGCTCCACTCGGCCATCTGCGTGAAGGGATGCCACATGACCTCGCGGTCGAGGTCCTCGAGCTCCTTCATCGCGCTTCCTGACGCATCGCGTTACGAATCGCCGAGGCGACCTCCTTCATGTGCTCGGGCGTATGAGCCGCGCTCAGACTCAACCGCAGCCGCGCTGTTCCCGCTGGCACGGTCGGCGGCCGAATGCCCTGGACAAACACGCGGTCAGCGAGCAGCCGCTCGCTGATCTGCATCACGCGGCGATCGTCGCCGATGGCGATCGGCGCGATCGGGCTCCCGTCATCACCACCGAGCTCCGGCACACAGGAACGCAACCAGCCGGCGTGCGCGGCGAGCGTACGCCGGCGATCATCGCCTTCGCTACCGCGGACGATTTCGAGCGCAGCGAGCGCCGCGGCAGCGACGGGCGGCGGCAGCCCTGTCGAGAACACGAGCGACCGAGCGCGATTCCACAGCAGCTCGACGACCGCGGTCGACGAAGCGGCAAAGGCACCGAACCCGCCGAGCGCCTTGCCGAAGGTCCCGATGACGACGTCGGGCACCACCTGCGCCGCGGCAGCAACTCCCCTGCCCTGCGGCCCCAACACGCCCAGTGCATGAGCTTCATCGAGGATCAGCGACGCGTCGTGACGGCGCGCCAGCGCGGCGGTCGCGGCGACATCCGCAACGTCGCCATCCATCGAGAACAGCGACTCCGTCACGATGAGCCGCCGACGACCGCGATGCGTCGAGAGCGCGCTCTCGAGCGCTGCGAGATCGCGGTGCGGGAACACGACGATCTCGGCACGCGACAGCCGACACCCGTCGATGATGCTCGCGTGGTTGAGCTCGTCGGAGAACACGACATCACCCGCGCGTGCGAGCGTGCTCATCACGCCAACGTTCGCGGCGTAGCCGCTGTTGAACAGCTGCGCGCGTTCCTGTCCGAGCCACTCGGCCAGTCCGCTCTCGAGCAGCACGTGACGCCGATGATTGCCGACGATCAGGCGCGACGATCCAGCCCCCGCACCGTCCTCGTCCAGGCTCGCGTGAGCCGCCGCGACGAGCCGGCGATCCCCCGCCAGTCCGAGATAGTCGTTCGACGCGAAGTTCACGACCTCCGCACCGTCGAGTCTCACGATCGGACCTTGGGCCCCATCGAGCACGCGCGGCACGCGCAGGCGATGCGCCGCCGCGAGCTGCCGCAGCTCGTCGCGGATGTCGTCGTCGAGGCTCACGAGCGCCGACTATAGCGACCGAGCGCGCGGCTTCCAGCCTTCACGCGCCGAATGCCTCGGTTCGACCGCGCGACTTGGGTCCGAAGCGCGATGCGGCGTCCGTGCTGCCACGAGCCGCCGCACCGGGTTCGGTCTTCGGTTCGGTCTCCGCGTCGGTCTCGGGCGGAGCGTCGGTCGGAGCGTCGGTCTCGGTCGGAGCGTCGGTCTCGGTCGGAGCGTCGGTCTCGGCGTCGGCGTCGGCGTCGGCGTCGGCCTCGGCGTCGGCCTCGGCGTCGGTCTCGGCGTCGGCCTCGGCGTCGGCCTCGGCGTCGGTCGAGGCGTCGGCCTCGGCGTCGGCCTCGGCGTCGGTCGAGGCGTCGGCCTCGGCGTCGGCCTCGGCGTCGGCCTCGGCGTCGGT
>JALZOI010000511.1 GCA_030857245.1 Myxococcota bacterium | reverse complement strand
CCGCCGCGGCGGGCGAGGCCGAGGCGCGCGCCCGGGTCCGACTCCTGTCGAAGCGGCTGACCGAGAGCCTCGTGAAGGCGCCGTTCGCGGGCCGGATCGCGGAGCGCTACGTCGATCCCGGCGCGACGGTCACGGCCGGGGTCCGGCTCGTCCGGATCGTCCAGGTCGCGCCGCTGCGCGTGCGCTTCGAGGTGCCCGAGCACGAGATCGCGGACCTCACGGTCGGGCGCACCGTCCGCGTCGTGACGAGCGCGACCGCGAAGGATCCGAGCGCCGGCGTCGCGGCAAAGATCACCGGGATCGCCGGTGAGGTCAGCCGGTCGCGCCGGGTCGCCACGCTCGAGGCGCTGATCGAGCAGCCGCCCCCCGGTTGGCTGCCCGGCATGTACGCCGAGGCGATCGTCGATCGACGCACGCTGGACGCGGCGATCGTGGTGCCCGCGGTCGCGGTGATCAGCCGGCTCTCCGGCAGCACCGTCGGCACCGGGGTGTTCGTCGCCGACGCTGGCGTCGCGCGCTGGGTGCCGGTCAAGGTCGCCGCGCGTGCCGATGACCGGGTCGCCGTCGAGGGCGCGCTCGAGCCCGGCGCGCCGGTCCTGGTCGCGGGTCATGTCGAGCTCTCGGACGGCAGCAAGATCGCGCTGCCCGAGGCGACCCCGGCGGTCACGCCATGAAGCTGACCGCGACCTCGGTGCGCCGGCCGATCGGGGTCGGCGTCATCTGCGTGGCGATCTGCATCCTCGGCTACATCGCGGTAACCCGGCTGCCCGTCGACCTGCTGCCCGAGGTCGACTTCCCGCGGATCTCGATCATCACGACCTACGAGGGCGTCGGGCCCGAGGAGGTCGAGAATCTGCTGACGCGGCCGATCGAGCAGGCGGTCTCGACGATCGATGGCGTGACCCGGATCGAGGGCGAGTCCGCCGAGGGCCTGTCACGCGTGCAGCTCCAGTTCGACTGGGGCGCCAACCTCGACGCCGCCGTCAACGACGTCCGGTCGTCCCTCGACCGGCTGCGCGCCACCCTCCCGGAGGATGCCCAGGCGCCGATCGTGCTCAAGTTCGACATCTCGGCGACCCCGATCGCGACGCTCGGGCTGAGCGGCACCGGCGATCCGCGACGGTTGCGCTACCTCGCCGACGAGATCCTGACGCGCCGGCTCGAGCGGCTCGCCGGCATCGCGTCCGTCGAGGTCAACGGTGGCCGCGTCCGCGAGATCCGGGTCGAGCTCGATCTCGCGCGGCTGACCGGGCTCGGGATCACCGCCGAGCAGGTCGTCGGTGCGCTCGCCACGAACAACCGCAACGTCTCGGCCGGTGACATGGGCGAGGCCGGCAAGGAGGTGCTGATCCGCACCGTCGGTGAGCTCACCACCGTCAAGGACATCGAGGACGTGCTGGTCGCCCGGCGGAGTGGGCGCTCGACCGACGAGCAGGAGCTGCCGAACGCCGCGGCAGGCCGGTCTACGTCCGCGACGTGGCGACCGTGATCGATGCGTTCCAGGAGATCAAGAGCGAGCAGTGGGTCGACGCCGTCCCGGGCATCGTGATGCGGGTGTCCAAGCAGTCGGGCGCGAACACCGTCGAGGTCGTCGCGCAGCTGCGGCAGGAGCTCGCCCGGATCAACACGGAGTATGAAGGCCGCGCGCGGGTGATGTGGTCAACGACAGCGCCCAGTACATCAAGGCGTCGATCACGAACGTCCGCGAGAGTGCGCTGTTTGGCGCCGCCCTCGCGGTCATGATCCTGATCTTCTTCCTCCGGAATCTGCGCGCGACGTTCGTGATCGCGCTGTCGATCCCGTTCTCGATCATGGCGACGTTCGCGCTGATGTACTTCGCCGGCTACTCGCTGAACCTGATCTCGTTCGGCGGCCTGGCGCTCGGGGTCGGCATGCTCGTCGATAACTCGATCGTGATCCTCGAGAACATCTATCGCAAGCGCGAGGGCGGGATGGCCGCCCGCGACGCCGCCATCACCGGCGCGCAGGAAGTCACCGCGGCGATCACGTCGGGCACGCTCACGACGATCGCCGTGTTCGCGCCGGTCGTCTTCCTCGCCGGCTTCGCGGGCGTGTTCTTCGCCGAGATGGCGATGGTCGTCGTGTTCTCGTTGCTGTGCTCGCTCGTCGTCTCGGTCACGCTGGTCCCCGCGCTCGCCGCGAAGCTCCTCGATCACGATCTCGCGGCGGCGGCGCGGCGCGACGGCCCGATCGCGCGGCTCTCGCGGCGGGTCGAGGGCTGGTTCGTCGCGCTCGAGGACCTCTACGTGCGGATCCTGCGCGCCACGCTGCACAGCCGGTGGCTCGCGATCGTCGCAGCCGCGGTGCTCCTGCTCGGTGCCGTGCGGCTGTCGAGCGCGATCGAGGTCGAGCTGATGCCCGACACCGACGAGGGCGTCGTCGATCTCGACTTCGAGCTCCCGATCGGCACGCCCGTCGAGCGCACGCGCGAGATCGTTCACGAGCTCGAGCGGCGGATCAAGCAGGTGGTCGAGCCCGCCGAGATCGCCAACATCGTGAGCTCCGCCGGTCCCGACAACCCGTACCGGCCGGGTGGCGGTCACGAGGGCGAGGTCGAGGTGACGCTGGTGCCGCTCTCCGCGCGCGACCGCGGCAGCGCGGAGATCCTCACCGCCATGCGCAAGGCGATCGGGGGCCTGCCTGACGTGCAGATCCGACTGCGCCAGCGCACGACCAATCCGCTCCAGCGCTTCATGCGCGGCAGCCAGGGCGAGCGCCTCGTGGTCGAGCTGCGGGGCCACGACCTCGAGGTCGCGTCGCGGCTCGCGGCTCGGGTCGAGGCGACGATGAAGCAGATCGCCGGGATCGAGGATGTCCGGATCGGCCGCGAGCAAGGGCTCGAGGAGCGCACGATCAAGGTCGATACCGCGCGGGCTGCCGACCTCGGCCTCACGCGCGCGCAGATCGCCGAGACGCTCGAGACCTACGTGCTCGGCAAGGTCGCGACGCGGCTGCGCGAAGCGGGCGACGAGTACGACATCCGCGTGATGCTGCGCGAAGAGGATCGCCAGCAGACCTCGCAGCTCGGCGGCCTGCCGATCCTGAGCTCGCGGGGCGTGATCCCGCTGTCCGCGGTCGCGCAGGTCGGCGTGCGGCGCGGCCCGGGCTCGATCGCGCGCGAGGGGCAGGAGCGCGTGCTGTCGATCGTCGGCGGGCTCGGTGCTCGGCCGCTCGGCGCGGTGGTCGCCGATCTCGAGGCGGCGCTCGCGACGATCGAGCGCCCCGAGGGGTTCACGATCGTGGTCGCCGGCGAGACCAAGGAGCAGCAGGCGACGTTCGCCGGCCTCGGCATCGGCATCATGCTCGCGATCCTGCTCGTGTTCGCCGTGATGGCGGTCCAGTTCGAGTCGCTCCGCAACCCGCTCATGGTGATGTGCGCGGTGCCGTTCGGGTTCGTCGGCGTCGTCGTCACGCTGGTCGGCACCGGCACGACGTTCAGCCTCAACGCGTTCCTCGGCTCGATCGTGCTCGTCGGCATCGCGGTCAACAACGCGATCGTGCTCGTCGACGCCGCGAACTTCCTGCGACGCGAGCACGGCCTCGACGCGCACGCGGCGATCCTCCAGGCCGGCCGCCTGCGGCTCCGCCCGATCCTGATGACCACCTCGACGACGGTGCTCGCGATGCTGCCGATCGCGCTCGCGCTCGGCGAGGGCGCCGAGATCCAGGCGCCCCTCGCGCGCGTCGTGCTCGGCGGCCTCGTCGTGTCGACGCTCGTCACGCTCGTGCTGCTGCCCGCGATCTACGTCCTCGCCGCCGGTCGCGTGGTGTCCCCCGCGGCGACCGCGCAAGCGCTCGAGCGCTGATCGCCGTGAAACCCTCGTTCGCCGACGCCATCAGGACTCTGACCAGCCTGGCCGGTCCCTCGATCTCGTCGAGCGCGGCGATGCAGTGGGTCTTCCGCGGTGACGTCGTGCTCTCGGGCCGTTCACTGATCGTTCGTCCGCACCAGGAGCGCGGGTGCCGCGATGACGATGTGCCCTTGATCTACGGTCGAGTAGATACGAATCGCCAGCCGATCGAGCTCCGCGCCCTGGGCTGTGATGCCAGCAACGTCTACTGTACGATCGTGTTGTCGAATCGCAGCGACGCGCTGTTGCCCCCGTCGGGCGTGAAGTACGTCGTGCTGCAGCCGCTGCTGGACGTCCGCGTCGTCAGCGATGCGACGTGGCGCGAGCTCGCACGCGTCCAAAGGCCCGAGCAGCAGGCGTACCTGGATGATCTCGTGGTGTCACCGACGGTGACGGCGCAGGCGATCGAGCGCTGATCGGTGTCGCGCCCGTGGCTCCTCGTAGCTCCTCGTAGCTCCTCGGTAGCTCCTCGATAGGTCGGCGGCAGCTCGTCGGTGGCGCCGTGGCGCCGGTGGTCAGCGGGCGCGCTGCAGAGCGCGAACACGCGAGCGCGCCGCGGGTGGGGCCCCTCGCGCCGGCGCATGGGACGGAGTGCATGGACCACCGCCGTACCCGGCGCTCCATGTCGTCCCGGCGCTCGACTGGAGGGTCTCCCCGCTACGGCGCGTCGGAACCCCACCCCGGGCGCTTCTCGCGTTGCGCGCGCGCGATGGCGACGGCGTCTCCTTGTCACCGGTCGGTAAGGCTCAGTATCGATCGATCAAGCGCGGGTATCGTGGAGTCACCCGGCTCGAGGGCAGGGGACCACCGGAACCGCAGCCACTGTCTGTCATTTCGCCACTCGCGAATTCGTATTGCGCCACTGACGGGGGGGGCACCACCGAACGCGTAAAGCGCCCGCCATCCGTGCAATACAAACGCTCCGATCACGATCTGCCCGTCGGCTTTGCTCACCATGCTCTCGAAACGAATCGCAGTGCTGTACCCGATTGTTTCCTGCAATTCAGCAACGGCGAAGAAGCCCTGTCCTCGCGGTGTCGGTGCGAGTGCGAAGGCGCGGCGTACGATCTCCTCGCTGAGATTGATGCCCGAGCCAGGTTCTTGAAGCGCCAGGTTTATCGTCGTCTTCAGTAACCACTGCTCGATGCGCCGCGCGTCGAACCTTCGCCGAACCGGCAAAATCGACCGTTCCGCCAGTGCACCAAGAGCATCTTTGAACCGCTGCGCCTCGGCGTCTGCGGGACTCAACATGGTGTTGTGATGTCGGCACAGATTCCGTGCGACGAGACGACCGATGCCGACGTCCCTCGCTTCCCGACACCAAGGAAGTCCTTGCACCGTGATCATGTCCCCGTCGAACTGACTCCTGGAGATGATGTGCTCGCGGGAGGCACCGCCCTCACATCCTCCGAGCAGTTCGGCCCAACAAATGAATGGCATCAGGGATCCGCTGAGCAGTATGAAGTAGTGGGCCGCACGGCTCCCATGCTCAGCGGCAGGGCTCGAGTGCGGCGGTGACGCGATCGAGGGCGGCGCCGAGCCGGGTCGTCGCGCGCGTGACAGCCCTCGGGTCCTTCGCGGCGACCGCGGCGGCGAGCTCGGGGAGGGGCAGGGCGGCGTCGCCGGTGACCGGATCAGGGCCGGTCGCGAGGTGGCGGTACCAGGGACGGCCGACGAGGCCGTCGGGAGCGAGGAAGCCGCGCTCGGCCACGACGAGCGCGGCGTTGCACTTCGCGGGGTCGCCGCCGCCGCGGACGGCGAGGCCTTCGGCGCGGGTCGCGGC
>JALZOI010000510.1 GCA_030857245.1 Myxococcota bacterium | reverse complement strand
GCGCGAGCCGAGCGGCGCGGCGAGCGAGGTCGACCGCGTGTAGCTGTCGACGGTGTGCTCCTGGCCGCTGTCGCTGGTGTCCTCCTCGTCAGCGGCGTGCGGGACGTACGCGCGGGTCGCGAGCGCGCCGGGCGGGTGCGCTGCCGCCGACGCCGGGCTGACGAACCCGACCGACGCATGGACGGCGGAGATCCGCGGACGGCCGATCGCGCGGTCCGTCTCGTCGAGCAGCCTCGCGATCCGGGGATCGACGGCGGCCTGCCCGCGCAGGGGCTGCAGCACCTCGAGCGCGCCGTGCGCGTCACCCTTGCGGAGCAGCGCCTCGGCCTTGAGGACCTGCGCCGCCTGCGAGGTGTGATCGAGCTCGAGGGCGACCCGCATCTCGGCCAGCACCTCGTCGAACCGCTGGAGCGCGAGCAGCGCTTGCCCGAGCACGACGCGGCCCTCCACCGTGGTCGGCCGTCCGAGCAGACCGAGGCGGCAGACCTTGACGGCCTCCTGGTACTGCCCAGCGGCGACCAGGGCCTGGCCACGCGTGACGAAGTCGCTTTGCGACACCTCCCGACGATGTTACCCCGAGCGGGGCATCTCCTGCCATCCGCGCGCCGGATGTGTCACCGGCGCGGCTGCGAAGATCACTGGCCTGGCGCCAGGCGGGCGCTCGGCCCGCGCTCGGACGCGGGGGCCTCGTCGGTGCCGGGCTCCGGGGCCGTGGTCGGGTCCGGCGCGGCCTTGCCGTCCGGCAGCCCCGGCATCTCGGCGCCGCGCATCCGCTCGGTGTCGACGATCATCCAGTCCTTGCCCTGGCGCTCCCAGGTCTGGCGCGCGTGGGTCTCGCGCAGCGTCCCTTCGGAGTCCTTGTACCAGGACACCTTGACCTGCACCTCGGCGGCCGTCGCACCCTTGCGATCGACCTTGACGACCTCGTAGTCGGTGATCCGGAGATCCTCCGCGCGCTCGTCCATATCCTCGACGAACTTCGAGCGCTCGCGCGGCGGCACCAGCGTCGCGGCCACGGCGAAGCGCTGCCAGCGCATGCCGTCGTTGTAGCTGCGGATCGACTCCGCGAGCGTCTCCGAGCTCTGCTGGTTCGCCCCGCAGGCGACGAGCACGACGAGCGGGATCATGGCCCAAGGCTTCCGAGTCTTCATGGCTCTCCTTCCCCGGCCGCAGCTCGCTTCTTGCGAACGGCCTTGATCGCTTCGAGATCTCGCGCGCCGAGCTCGCGCGTCACCACCAACACCACGAGGAACGTGACGCCGACGATGACGGCCTCGACGAGGGTCATCAGCTTGCCGTGCAGGGGCAGCACGCGGCCGACCGCGAGCGCGGCCGCGGTCGCGAGCGCGATCCGGACGAGGCTCGCGAGCGGCAGGAAGGCGCCGAACTTGCGATACAGCATCCAGCCCGACGCCACCGCGCCGAACAGCATCGCGCCGCCGGTCACCGTCGCCGCGACGGGCAGCACGATGCCGGCCTCGGCCGCGAGCGGGATCGCGATCCAGTTGCCGGCGATCGAGAGCGCGAGGGTCAGCGCCGCGATCGCCGTCGCGGCCTTCGTGTACCCGGCGCTGTTGAGGATCGTGCCGTTGATCGCGAAGACGCTGAACGCGACGTTGCCGAACGCGAGCGGCAGCACCGCCACCGCGCCGCGCGCCACGTAGTCGGGGGCATAGATCAGGCCCAGCACGTCGGCGGGGTTGGCGGCCATCACGACGGCGATCGCCATCGCGAAGATCAGCGAGTAGCGCGAGGTCACGGCGATGTAGCGCCGCGTGGTGCCGGTGTCGTCGGTGAACGTCGAGCGCGAGACCAGCGGGAACACGACGAACGTCACCGCGATGATCGCCTGGTAGGAGAGCCGGGCGACGTTCTGGACCGCGGCGTAGTACGCGTTCTGGACGTCGGCGAGCACGCTCGGCACCGCGACGTAGCCGGAGACCCGCGAGACCCACGGGAGCGTCGCCTCGAGGCGGGCGGCGAGCTCGGGCGCATGCTCGGTGAAGTACACGGTGGTGAACCGCTTGATCAGGATGCCGTCCGCGAACATCAGGGCGTTGAACAGCGTCAGGTAGACGGCGAGCTTCGCGAAGTACTGCAGCATCGGCTTGATCGGCAGCCGCTCGTCGGTCGGCGAGGTGCCCGGCAGCCCGACCCAGATCACCGAGGCACACAGGATCAGCGCGACGGCGGCGGTCCAGCCGCCGATCAGGCCGAGCACCCCGAGGCCCGCCATCGCGGTCCCGAGCAGGCCGGCGCTGCGGATCGTGGCGAAGGCGATGTCCAGGCCCGCTTGCTTGTGGAACTGGTGCAGCCCGTTCGCGGTGCCGACGAAGACGGCATAGAACGAGTTCGCGCCGATGATCAGGCCGGCGAGCATCAGCGGCGCGGTCTTGTCGGGATCGAGCAGGACGAAGCGCGCCACGAGCGGCGCCGCCGCCACGAACCCGACCGCGATCGGCAGCCCGAGCCGCACGTGCATGCGCAGGCCCGCGTGCTGGACGAGCCGCGCCTTGCCCGGCTGCTGCGCCGAGAACCGCGAGACCGCCTGGATCGTGCCGGTGACGACGACGTTGTTCACGAACGACGCGAGGCTCGCGATGATGCTGTAGCTGCCGAACGCCGAGCGCGACAGGATGGCCGGCAGCCGGAACTGCACCACCATCCCCGCGAACATGAAGTAGAACTTCGCGAACGCGATGTAGAGGACGCCGCGCCCGGCGTTGGTCGCGCCGGGCGGAGCCGGGGGCGCGGCGGTGGTGGTGGCCGGGACGATGACGGACCCCTGCGTCCCGGTGATGGGAGCGGCGGCCGGAGGCTGGTGGTCGGACTCGCTCATGCGCTACGCCGGTTCACCCGGGTAGCACGCGTCCAGCAGAACCGGCAACTTAGTGGCCGCTTCACGAAGTGGTTCGTGAACCACGACGGACGGGGCGTCGCGCTAGCTGTCGGCGTCCTCGGGCAGGCCGGCGGCGCGCCAGCCGCGCATCCCGCCGTCCATCGACGCCACGTTCGTGTAGCCCATCTTCATCAGCGCCTCGGCCGCGAGCGCCGAGCGGTAGCCGCCGCCACAGTAGAGGACGATCTCGTCGCTCTTGTCGGGGATCTTGGTCTCGATGTCGCGCTCGATCACGCCCTTGCTGAGGTGGATCGCGCCGCGCGCGTGGCCACCGCGCCACTCGTCATCCTCCCGGACGTCGACGAAGTGGAACGTGTCGCCCCGGTCGAGCCGCTCGGCGATCACGGGCACGGTGGTCTCGCGGACCGTCCGCTTGGCCGCCTGGACGAGCTGCAAGAAGCCGGGAGAGTGCTGCATGCCGGCAAGCGTAGCGCGCGTGCTCGGCGCGCTGCGCCGGTTGGATCAGAAAAGCGGGCCGGGCTCGGTCGGGTCGGTGGGCTCGTTCGGTCCCGTCGGGCCATCGGGGTCCGTCGGGCCATCGGGGTCGCCGGGGTCGCCCGGCTCGCTCGGATCGCTCGGATCGCTCGGGCCCGTCGGACCATCGGGATCGACCTGGTCGCCGTCGCAACAGCCGTTCTCGTCGCAGCCGGGCTGCGGGAACATGCAGTTGTGCTTCTTGTCGTCGCCCTGCCCGCTGTTGCCATCGCCGATGCAGTCGACCTTGCCGCTGCTCAGGTCATCACAGTTGTCCCCGTTGGACGTGCCCTGGCACTTGTCGTTGTTCGGACCGCCGGCCTTCGCGGGCTTCGGCATGTACGTGCTGTCGGGCGTGCAGGCCTCGAGCGAGTACGCGTTGATGTGGGTGTCGGAGTTGCCGCAAGCCGCGGCCGACAGGGCGGTGAACAAGGTGAAAGCTAGCAAGCGCATGGGGACCTCCACCGGGTCCAGGAGCACGCGTCGTGCCGCGGCTATCTACGTGGAATCAGGTCAGCGGCGCTGCGCTTTGCAGTTCGAACAGGACCGATCGGTACAATCTGGACCGTGGAATCTATACTCGCGCGTGACGCTGATGGCATCCGGGCCCAAGCCATATGACGGTCGCGTCGGCGGCGGCGTGCTCGTCGCGGTCGGCGAGACTGCGTTCGGCGCGTACACGCTGCCCCCGAAGCAGAAGGTCACGATCGGTCGCTCGGGCGACAACGACGTCGAGATCAATGACACCTCGATCTCGCGCGAGCACGCGGTGATCCACTTCGGCGACGTCGTCAGCATCGAGGATCTCGGCAGCACGAACGGCACCCGCGTGCGCGAGCCGATGCAGTGGATCGCGGATCTCGATCCGCACACGATGGCGACGCGCGAGCGTCAGCTCGAGCCCGGCGAGCAGATCGAGCTGCTCTCGGGCAGCATCGTCATGCTCGGCACGGTGATGCTGATGTTCCAGGCCCGCCCGAGCCGCGGTCGCCCGCGCCGGCTGTGGCCGCATGCGCTGTTCGAGGAGCGCGTCGAGGAGGAGTGTGCACGCGCGGCCCGCGAGCAGCGCACGTTCGCGGTGCTGCGGATCCGGCTCACCGAGGCGACCGCGCCGAACGCCACGATCGACACCGCGGTGGTCGACAAGCGGAACGTCAAGGCGGCCGCCACCAGCACCGGCAACAGCCGCCGCGACCTCGCCGAGGAGATCCTCGCCACCACGACGCGGCACGGCGACGTGATCGCCGTCGACGAGTCGGGCGAGTACGACGTGCTGCTCTGCCCCGCGACGATCGTCGATGCCGAGGATCTCGTCGCGCAGCTCGAGGAGGCGTTCCGCCAGCGCGGGCTCGACGCCGAGGTCGGGCTGGGCTGCTACCCGCGCGACGGCCGATCCACGGAGGCGCTGCTCGCACGCGCCAAGGGCAACTCGCCGACGGACGCCGCCGACGTCCCGCACGCGATCGTCGTGCGGGATCCGCAGATGATCGCGCTGCACCAGATGATCGATCGCGTCGCCGGCAGCGACGTCACCGTGCTGCTCCTCGGCGAGACCGGCGTCGGCAAGGAGGTGATCGCGGAGCGGCTGCATCAGCGATCGCCACGTGCCTCGGGCCCCCTCGTGCGCATCAACTGCGCGGCGCTGCCGGAGGCACTGCTCGAGGGCGAGCTGTTCGGACACGAGCGCGGCGCGTTCACGGGTGCCGACAAGGCGAAGGCCGGCCTCGTCGAGAGCGCCGAGGGTGGGACGCTGTTCCTCGACGAGATCGGCGAGATCCCGCTGTCGACGCAGGTCAAGCTGCTGCGCGTCCTCGAGGAGCACAAGGTGATGCGGCTCGGCGCGCGCACGCCCACCTCCGTCGACGTCCGCATCATCGCGGCGACCAACCGCGATCTCGAGCACGAGGTCGCGGCCGGGCGGTTCCGCCAGGACCTGTTCTTCCGGCTGCACGTGTTCCCGCTCGACATCCCGCCGCTGCGCGAGCGGATCTCCGAGATCGAGCCGCTCGCGGCCGTGTTCATCGCGAGCCTGTGCGATCAGATGCGCCGGCGGACCCTGCCCCGGCTCAGCCCGAACGCGGCCGCGGCGCTCCAGGCCTACGCGTGGCCCGGCAACATCCGCGAGCTCCGCAACATCGTGCACCGCGCGCTGCTGCTCTGCCACGGCGACGTCATCACCGAGGCGCACCTGCCGCTCGAGCGCATGGGCCGGACGCTCGCGGCGCACGCGAACGTCGACGCGCCGCTCCACCTGACGCCGCCGCCGACGCCCCTGACGTCGCTGCCGCACCTGCCCGCGCA
>JALZOI010000509.1 GCA_030857245.1 Myxococcota bacterium | reverse complement strand
GTCGTGGGCGGGGCGGGCGGCGGCGGCGGCGCAGGAACCGGCTTCGCGGCAGCGACCGGCTTGCCGGCGGGCTTCGCGGCGACCTTCAGGGCCGCGTCTCGATCGTCGTTGCCGTCCCGAGCGGCGGCCCCTCGGCGCACGGCTACGGGCTTGGCGCGCGCCTTGGCGCTGGCCGGGCGTGGAGCCTTGGGGCGGGGCTTGGCAGCCACCGGCTCCTTCTTCTTCGTAGACGTGCTCTTCGTACGTTTCGTGGGTGACATGCAGGCCACTGCCTCAACTCACCTGGCACCCACAATCGGTCCCATCCGGGACCTCGACCTTCGGGCCAGTTGCGAAGCGTCCAGTTCAGGACCGCTCCGCGTTCTGTCATCTTCAGCATAGCCCAGGGAGGGGTGCAAGGCCCATCCGTGTCCAACCGGTCGGGAAAGAGATCTGGCCGCAACCGCGTGATATGACCCGACCGTATGGCGAGTGATCGGCCGGTGCAGGAAGCCGAAAACCGGCTCGAGAAGTTCAACGCCGATCGCGAGCGCTTGCTCGCCGAGGTCGAGCGTCGCGTGGTGGCGAAGAAGGTCGTCGAGGCGCAGGCGGGCGGCGATGCCTCCCTCGAGTACGTGCTGAACGACGTTGCGTACTGCGAGATTCGACGACTGGAGCGCACCAAGGGGGGCGCCGATCGCTGGAAGGACCTGTCGCGCCGGCTGCTCGCGATGAGCGAGGACGAGAAGCGCGAGGAGCTCAAGAAGCTCGTGCGCTACTACGGCCAGGACGTCGTCGGGAACTTCAACCCGCGGGTCTACAAGGTGGCGACCGGCTTGATGCCGTCGCTGCTCGGGTTCGTGTTCAACCCGATGACGAGCGTGCGCGAGGGGATGACCGCGCTGCGCAACCTCGACGCGCGGATCCAGGCCGACGGCGAGCTCGACATCGTGCGGCGCTGTGCGGAGCGCGGCACCATCGTCGTGACTCCGACGCACAGCTCGAACATGGACTCACCCGCGATCGGGCTCGGCATGCTGCTCGCGAAGCTGCCGCCGGTGACCTACGGCGCGGGCAAGAACCTGTTCTCGAACCCGTTCGTGTCGTTCTTCATGCGCAACCTCGGCGCGTACCGCGTCGATCGCCGCCTCAAGTTCGAGCTCTACAAGGACGTCCTCAAGGAGTACTCGACGGTCCTCCTCGAGCACGGCTACCACTCGCTGTTCTTCCCCGGCGGCACGCGCTGCCGCAGCAACATCATCGAGAACCACCTCAAGCTCGGGCTCCTCGGCACGACGGTCACGGCGTACAAGAATCGCGTCCGCGAGGGCGAGGCGCACAAGCGGATCTACATCGTGCCGGCGACGATCAACTACCGGCTCGTGCTCGAGGCCGAGACCCTGATCGACGACTACCTCGCCGAGGTCGGCAAGCGGCGCTACATCATCACCGACGACGAGTTCTCGCGCGTCGGCCGCATCGTCGAGTTCTTCCGCAAGATCCTCGTCCACGAGGGCTCGGTGATCGTGCGCTTCGGGCGCCCGCTCGACGTGTTCGGCAACGACATCACCGACGACGGCGAGTCGATCGATCGCGCGGGTCGCGCCGTCGATCCCGCGAGCTTCCTGCGCGGCGCCGACGGCGAGGTCTCCGATGACGACCAGCGCGACGCCGAGTACACGCGCGCGCTCGGCCGCCGGCTCGCCGCGGTCTACCCGAAGCTCAGCGTGTTCCACTCGACGCAGCTCGTCGCGCGCGCGCTCTACGACGCGATCTCGAAGAACGCCGCGACGCGCGACATCTACCGGCTGATGCGCGCACCGCTCGGGCACCTCGAGGTCCCGGTGGCGATCGCGATCGAGGAGATCGTGCGGTTCCGCGCCCGGCTCGCCGCGCACCCCGAGTGGGGCAGCGAGCACCCGAGCTACACGGCGCAGTCCGCCGACGCCAAGCTCGACGACGCCATCAAGGGCCTGTCGAGCTACCACGCGATCCCGATCGTCGAGCGCAACGGCGAGACCTTGCAGATCAAGGACGTGAAGCTGCTCTACTACTACCAGAACCGCACGGCGCATATCCCGCCGGACGCGTGAGCGCACCGCGACGTCTTGTGATCAAGTCGGGCGCGGTGCGCTCGCGTCTCGGCCGAAACTTGGGCGAAAAAATTGTCGAGGCGCGGTTTCCGGAGCGACACCAGCGCCACGTTCTGCTGATTCGGAACCGAGGTGCAATTGAGCAGGCCGCATGCCGCGCCACCTGCGCGCATGGACGTGCATCTCGAGAAGTTACGAACGACCGCGCTCGGCGCGGGTGACGCATGTCGTGGGCACTGCTCGGTTCTCTGCAATCGCTCGACCACACCGCGAACTTCTTCTCGCTCGCCGAAGTCCACTTGCTCGAGAAGCTCTGCCCATCGGTCCTCGTCGGTCAACAGAACGAAGAGATTCCCGACTGGGGTCGCTACGTCGACGGCGCCGAATGACGAGTCATGCCGATCCCGATCGAGCATCCGGTCTACGCTTGCAAGCCGGTGTCTCCTCCTGCGATCAACCGACGCATGCTTCCTGCCCGCGATCACGCGCGCGTGATGAAGTGGTGTTGCAAACGCGCTCGATCAGGTCATGACGCTGCGACGCCTCATCCCGCTATGCGCGTGTCGGGTATACTGTCGGTGTGCGCACGCTCCTGCTCGTTCCCTTGGCCATCGCGTGCGCCGAGCCGGCGCGTTCGGTCGATCCGGTCCGCGCGCAGGAGCGAACGGCCGTAGCGCGCGACGCAAAACCGCCAGCCGACGCGGCGTCCGCCAGCGTGACGAGCTGCCCGCGCGCCTTCAATGACATCGCGAACGGCACACCGTGCAGCCAGTCGTTGCAGTGCCCGTTCCCCGATGGGAGCTGCACGTGTGCGCCCGGGATCTATTGCGGCGGCGCGGCACTGCACCCGGACAGCGAGGCCGATCTCCAGAAGCTACGCTGGACCTGCACCCCCACGCCGCCCAAGGTGCGCGCGGACGGCTGCCCCGGAGCAGAGCCCACGGGCGACACGATCCGCTGCGGGACGGACGGCCAGACCTGCAGCTACGGCGACTGCTGCAGCTTCTCGTACCGCTGTACGAAAGGCCGGTGGATCAAAGGTGCGGTGAGCTGCCCGCCATGAGGAAGTAGTCGACGATCGCGCGCTCGGTGTTCACGATCGAGATCAGAACGGAGACCGGATTCATCGTGCGCCGCCAAGCTCGAGTGACGAGCAGCGTGCCGGAGGATGGGTGGCGACCGCAGGCAGGGTGAGCTCCACGTCCGGAGCTTCGCGGTTCCCGGCTTCACCGACAGGTTGCGCGAGCGAGCACGAAGTCGAAGCGAAAACACCGGCGGCCTCGCGATCTCCTCGCACTGCGCCCCGACACCCCGCTCGTCGCCGAGCGCGCGCAGGTTACGCACGAGCGCGATGCGCTCGCCGATATCGAAGGTGTCGCTCGGGTCAGCGACGAGCTCTGTCAGAAGCGCGGACGCCTGCTTGCGGTCACCCGCGAGCTCCGCGCGCATGGCGGCGAGCAAGCTGCGCTGCCGTGGGGTCGCCCATTCTCATCGGGCAGCCGCATCCCGATCAGCGGCGCAGCGAGTGCCGCCGCGCGACGGTGCGCCAGCCGGTAGCGCGGCGAAGCGCCCGATCGGAGCAACTCGAGCATGGTTCTCGTCTCGTGGCGCAGCCCCCGACGACATCGATCAGCTCGCCGAGCTGATGGAGCAACCGATCGGTGACGGGTTGCTAGGGCGAGCTTGGGTCGGATGGGGAAGGATCGGGCAGCGGTGGGGTTTGGGGTCTGGCGCGAAGGTAAGCCCGCCGATGTTCGGGCGACGCGAGGACGGACGAGCCCATGCCGACAGGCTGGCGGTCGGCTGTTACGCGGAATCGTCCCACCCGAGCTCGGTCTGGGGTGGGGCGCGATCGGGTGCGAAAATCACGGGCCTGGCGGCAAGGCCGAGGGTGTCGCGGATCCGCTCGTACTCGGCTTCGACCCACGCGACCTGGGCGTGCGAGCGAGTCGTGACGGCGCTTCCGTGCGGCTGCGCCGCTCAGGCACCCCGGACGCGCCGCACGAACAGCACGATGCCGGGCACGAGGACCGCCCAGATCAACGCGAGGCCGAGCAGCGAGAGCACGCGATCGACGCCGCGATGGCCGGTCCACTGGAGGTAGTGGATCCGGTAGAGCCAGTCGATGCGGTCGGTGTCGGGACCGCGCTGCGAGATCCGGGCGTCCCGCCGGCCGACCTCGACGACGGCGCCCGACGCGAAGCGGAGCCGCGCGACCTGCTCGTCGAGCACGACGTCGGTGATCGCGCCGTACGCGTCACGATGGGGCGACCGCGTGATCGCATCACTCGCGAGCGTGCGCGCCGCGGCAGCGTCGAGCGGCGGCCACGGCAACCCGGTCGTCGCGTCCACGAGCTCGGTGCCTTGCGTCGTCGTGATGCGGTAGAGCGCGCCGAGCGCGGTGTCGAACAGCTCGACGCGCACGATCGCGGCATCGGCCGCGCTCGCGCGCAACGTACCGACGGGTGCGACGCCCGCGAGCTGCAGCGACGAGGCGCGGCGCTCGGCCGAGAGCTGGTCGTAAGCGCGATCCCAGCCCGGCTTGAGGTGGAACAGCAGGCCGGTGATCGACCACACCGCGAGCAGGACCACGAGCCCGATCCCGAGCCATCGATGCACGCGTGCCCAGCTCATGCGCGCACCATACGGCGGCGCGCCCCGCATGGCGCCGGTGGCGCCCCTGCAGATCGGCAGCGCGATCTCGCACCGGCAGCCGCAGCGCGTGCGCTCGGGCCGGCCCAGCTCCGGACGAGGTTCGTGCGCGGACCCCGATCTTCTCGCCGCGGGGTCGATGCCGCCGCGGCATTGGTAGATGATGCCGGCATGGAGCGGAGAGGGCAAAGCTCGTGACGTCGCGCGCGGAGACCGTCGGCATCGTCGGGGCCGGGACGTTCGGGACGGCGCTCGCGTCGGTGCTCGCACGCGTCGGGCGCCGCGTCGTGATCTGGTCACGCGACCCCGCCGTCGTCGACG
Source organism: Myxococcota bacterium (assembly GCA_030857245.1). Lineage (GTDB taxonomy): Bacteria > Myxococcota_A > Polyangia > Haliangiales > Haliangiaceae > JABFXX01. Next base: position 635 of record JALZOI010000509.1, on the reverse strand, counting down.
CGATCCAGACGCAGCGCCGCTCACCGCGGCTGCCGGCCGCGGTGCTCGGCGACTCGATCGAGGCGACCACGGATCCGCGGCGGCTCGCGAGCGAGGCGCGCTTCATCGTGCTCGCGGTCGGCTCGATCAACGTGCGCGATCGCGCGCGCGAGCTCGGCGATGTCCTCGACGGCTCGCACATCGTGGTGCACGCGATCGGCGCGCTCGCGCAGCCCACCAACGAGCGCGTCTCCGAGGTGATGGTGCAGGGGCTGCCGACGCTCAAGGTCGGCGTGATCGCCGGGCCGGCGCTGCCCGCGGATCTCGTCGAGGGCGAGTTCTCGTCGGTGGTGTGTGCGTCGGCCTTCGACGAGGTCGTCACCGAGGGCCGCCGCCTGCTCAACGCGCCGCCGGCCCTGCGCGTCTATGGCTCGAAGGATCTGATCGGTGTCGAGCTCGCCTCGGCGCTCTCGGGCGCGTACACGATCGCGCTCGGGCTCGCCGACGGCCTCGGCATGGGGCCGGGCACGCGCGCCGTGCTGATCACGCGCGCCGTCGCCGAGTCGTCACGGCTCGGGATCGCCGCGGGGGCGGAGCCGCGCACGTTCGCCGGGCTCGCGGGGCTCGGCAACATGCTCGTGCGCGGTAGCGGCGAG
>JALZOI010000508.1 GCA_030857245.1 Myxococcota bacterium | reverse complement strand
ACGTGGCACTCGCCGCCGAGGCGGCGCGCGCGCTCGCCCATCCCGAGGATCCCGAGCGTGCTGCTCCGCGGCCCGACGTCCGGCAGGCCGACGCCGTCATCGGCGACCTCGAGCCGGACCTGGCCGCGCTCGAGCCCGAGCGTGACGTCGACGACCGCCGCCGAGGCGTGGCGCGCGACGTTGGTGAGCGCCTCCTGGAAGATCCGGAACACGGTCGTCGCGAGCTCGCGGTCGAGGTGGAGGTCCCCGCCCTTCGCGTGCACGACGCAGCGCGTGCCGGTGCGCGCGCTGAACTCCTCCGCCTGCCACTCGATCGCGGCGCGCAGGCCGAGGTCATCGAGGATGCTCGGCCGGAGGTCGGCGGAGATCCGGCGCACCGACGCGATGACGTCGTCGCTGGCGTGCGCCATGTCGGCGAGCTTGCCGAGCAACTCGGGCTCCTTGGTGCGCCGCGCGAGCCACCCGACGTCGAGCTTGAGCGCGGTCAGCGCCTGCCCGAGCTGATCGTGGACGTCGCGGGCGATCGCCGTGCGCTCGTCCTCGCGCGCCGCCTCGATGCGCGCCGCGAGCGCACGCAGCTGCTCGTCGAGCGCGCGGCGCTCGAGCGCGATGCCGGTGACGTGCGCGGCCCGCGCCATCAGGCGCTGCGTCGTCTCGTCGGGGGCGGACGGGTCGGGGTGGTAGAACGCGAACGAGCCGATGGCGCGGCCATCCGTCGCAAAGATGGGCGACGACCAGCACGCGCGCAGCCCCGTGGCCCGCACGAGGTGGCGGAAGTCGACCCACAGCGGGTCGGTCTCGATGTCGGTGACGTAGACGGGCTCGCGCCGGAACACGGCGGTGCCGCACGCCCCGGCCGCAGGCCCGATCGCGAGACCATCGATCGCGCGCCGGTACTCCTCGGGCAGGCTCGGCGCAGCGCCGTGGCGCAGGTGCTTGCCATCGTCATCGACGGTGAGGATCGAGGCGACCACCGCGGGGCACACCGCCTCGATCGTCGCGACCAGCACCCCGAGGATCTCCGACAGCGGATCGCCCTTCGCGAGCATCTCGAGGGCGCGTCGCTCGCCCTCTTGCACGAGCTCGGCGCAACGCTGCGCGGTGACATCCTCGATCGAGATCCCGACGTGCTCGCCGGGCAGCACGAACGCGCGCACCGCGAACGTCGGCGCGGCTGCACGCGCGCCGAGCCGCAACAGCACCGCGCCGCCCACCCCGACCTCGATGCGCCTCGCGTACGCCGCCAGCTCGACGCCTCCCACGGGGAACAGCGCCGCGGGGGTCTGCCCGATGGCCTCGGCGTGGGGGGTGCCGGTGAGCTGTTCCGCGGCCGGGTTCAGGGCGACGAGCTGCAGCGCGCTGCCCGCGCGCTTCCACGCGGTGAGGCCGATCTGGACGTGGGAGAACACGTCGCCGAAGAAGCGGATCGTCTCCTCGCGGCGAGCCTCGTCGGTGACGTCCCGGCACGTCCCCGTCAGCTCGGTGATGACGCCGGTGTCGTCCACCAGGACCTCGCCGATGGTGTCCAGCGTCCGCGTCGAGCCATCCGGCCGCAGGATGCGCTCGCGGTAGGCGAACCCGCCGCGTCGCTGGAGCGCGGCCTCGAGCTCGCGACCGATCCGGTCGCGGTCCAGCGGGTGCAGGCACGACTCGACGAGCTCGCGCGTGATCGCGCGCGACCCGGGCTCGAGTCCGTAGATCCGGTAGAGCTCGGTGGACCACCGGATCACGCCGGTCGTGAGGTTCCAGTCCCAGCTCCCCATGTGGGTGAGGGCTTGCGCCACGTCGAGCTGCCGTCGCAGCTCCGCTTCCCTCGACCGCTGCTCCCCGCCGTCCATGATCGAAACGCTATCACGCGAGCCGCGGAGCGCTCGTCGCGCACACATCAGCTACGCTTGCCTCATGTACCGCGTGCTCCTCGTCGACGACCATGATGTTGTCCGCAAGGGAATCCGGTCGATCCTGGAGGACCGGATCGGAGGGGTCACGATCGCCGAGGTGTCGAATGGCGAGGCCGCGCTTGCAGCCCTGACGGAAAAATTCGATGCCGTCATCCTCGATCTCTCGATGCCGGGCCGCAGCGGCATCGATCTGCTCGGTGAGATCAAGCACCGGTGTCCGGACGTGCCGGTGCTGATCATGAGCCTCCACGCCGAGGAGCAGTTCGCGGTCCGCGCGCTGCGGGCCGGTGCCGCGGGCTACGTCATGAAGTCGGCGGCCTCCGACCAGCTCGTGCTCGCCTTCGAGCGCGTGGTCCGCGGCGGGCGGTACATCAGCGAAGCGCTGGCCGAGCGGCTCGCGCTCGCGGCCGCGGATGGCAACGCGGCGCCCCACGACCGCCTGTCGGATCGCGAGTTCGAGGTGATGCGCGGGATCGCCGGTGGGGAGAGCGTCGGCGAGATCGGTCTTCGCATGCACCTCAGCGTCAAGACCGTCAGCACCTACCGCGCGCGATTGCTCGAGAAGATGGGGATGTCGACGAACGCGGATCTCACGCGGTACGCCATCCACAACGGCCTGGTCTGAGCCGGGGAGATTGGCCAGGCCGCCAAGGGACGCCAAGGATTCGTAGAGAAGATCGGAGGGTGCGCCCCCCGTCCTTCACCCCTTCCTTGGCGGGCTTGGCGCTCTCGGCGGCCAATCTCTCCCGCTCTCTGAGCGCGCGCGCGGCCGCTCAGTGGGTCTCGACCGCGCCGGCGTGGATGAAGTGCTGGACGTGCGGATCAGGCGACGCGCGGACCTCGGCGGGCGTGCCGTAGGCGGCGATCTCACCCTTGTTGAGCAGCGCGATCATGTGGGCGATGCGGAAGGTCGACGACATGTCGTGGCTGATCACGATGCTCGTGATGTCGAACTGCTCCTGCGTCTGCTGGATCATGTCGTCGATGTCGCGCGTCCGGATCGGGTCCTGCCCGGTCGTCGGCTCGTCGTAGATCATGATCTGGGGCTTCATCACGATCGCGCGCGCCAGGCCGACGCGCTTCTTCTGGCCCTCGGAGATCTCGCCGGGCATGCGGTTGCGGATGTCGGTGATCGAGAGGCGCTCGAGGATGTCGTCGACGCGCTCGCGGATCTCTTGCTTCGACGCCGTGCTGCGCTCGCGCAACGGGAACGCGACGTTGTCGGCGACCGAGAGCCAGTCGAGCAGGGCCGCGTGCTGGAACAGCAGCCCGAAGTGGGTGCGGACGTCGTTGAGCTCGAGGTCGTTCAGCGGGACGATGTTCTTGCCGAACACCCGGATCTCGCCGGAGGTCGGTTTGAACAGCCCCATGATGTGCTTGATGATGACGGACTTGCCGGAGCCGCTCGAGCCGATCAGCACCGTCGTGCGGTGCGGATAGATCTTGAGGTTGATGCCGCGGAGGACGTGCTTCTTGCCGAAGTACTTCTCGATGTTGACGAGCTCGACGGTCGGCGCGTCCTGGATCTCGACGCGCGGGGTCTCGGCGCCGGGGCGGACGTCGCCATCGCGCGACAGCCGGTTGGTGCCCGCCCCCTCGACGAACAGCCGGATCGGCGGGTGCGGGCTGTCGAGGAACTCCTCGTAGGTGCCGGTGAAGATGATCTGACCGTCGTGGAGGAACGCGACCGTGTCGGCGAGCCGCTTCGTGCTCGCCATGTCGTGGCTGATGATCGCGGAGGTGATCTGGAACTGCTCCTTCGCGAGCACGATCATCTCGTCGACCTTCTCGATCATGATCGGATCGAGGCCGGTGGTCGGCTCGTCGAACAGCACGACCTCGGGGTTCGAGATCAGCGCGCGCGCGAGGCTGACCCGCTTCTTCATGCCGCCCGACAGCTCGGACGGCAGCAGGCGCTCGCTGCCGGCGAGACCGAGGATCCGGATCAGCTCGCTCGCCAGCTTCGCGATGTCGCGCGGCGCCATCTTCGAGTTCTCGATCAGCGTGAAGCCGACGTTGTCCTCGACCGCGAGCGCGTCGAACAGCGCGTAGTTCTGGAACAGCATGCCCATGCGCTTGCGGAGCTCGAGCAGCTCGAGCGGCTTGACCGTGCTGAGGTCGCGCCCGAACAGCATGACCTTGCCGCTGCTGGGCGCGAGCAGGCCCATCATCAGCTTGAGCAGCACCGACTTGCCGGAGCCGCTGCGTCCGACGATCACCGTCGTGCGGCCCGGGCAGATCCGGAGGTTCAGGTTCTTGAGGACCTGCTTGTCACCGAACGAGACGCAGACGTCGATCAGCTCGATGACGGGCTTGTCGGGGTCGAGGGGCCAGCGCTCCGCGTCGGGAACCAGCAGGTTCTTGCGCGGTGACGGTGGGGCCGGCGGGGCTACGAGGTCGCTCACGGAGGTACCGCAGCTTACGCCATGCGGGTCGTGCCGGCGATCCGCCGTCACCCCGCCGTCACCCCGGCACATCCCGACGCCCAGCGCTCCACGTGCACGGGCTACAGTCACGCGATGCGATGGTGCTCGTCCGTCCTCGCCGTGCTCGCGGTCGTCGGTGGACGGGGGCCGGCGCTGCCCGCCGCCCACGCCGGCACCATCGCGGTGTCGACGGCCGGTGAGCTCATCGCCGCGATCGACGCGGCGCAGCCGGGCGACGTGATCGTGCTCGCCGACGGCACGTATGCGCTGACCGGCGCGAGCTGTGATGTCGCGGGGACCGCGGCGCAGCCGATCGTCGTGCGCGCCGCCACGCCGCTCGGCGCCCGGATCGAGCTCGACAGCCTCGAGGGGTTCCGGGTCACCGCCGCGCACTGGCACTTCGAGGGGCTCGACATCCGCGGCACGTGCGCGGTCGATGCGAGCTGCGAGCATGCGTTCCACGTCAGCGGCGCGGCCGATGGGTTCGTGCTGCGGCACTCGCGCGTGATGGACTTCAACGCCCAGCTCAAGGTCAACGCCTCGAAGATCGGCGACGTCCACGTCGCGCCCGACCGCGGCCTCGTCGAGTACAACGAGCTCGGCGACAGCCGGCCGCGCGACACCAGCAACCCGGTCACCAAGCTCAACATCGACACCGGCGACGACTGGGTGGTCCGCGGCAACTACCTGCACGACGCGCGCAAGCTGCAGGGCGACGGCGTCAGCTACGCCGCGTTCCTCAAGAGCGGCGGCAAGCGCGGGCTCGTCGAGCGCAACCTCGTGGTGTGCGCGACCGCGGGCGCCCCGGGCGCGACCGGCGGCACGCGGATCGGCCTGTCGTTCGGCGGCGGCGGGACCGGCAACGAGTTCTGCGCGCCCGCGTTCGACCCCGCGGTGCCGTGCAGCGTCGAGCACGACGGCGGGACGATCCGCAACAACATCATCGCGAGCTGCTCCGACGTCGGCATCTACCTCAACCGGGCGCCGGGCTCGACGATCCTGCACAACACGCTGATCGGCACCGCCGGCATCGACTTCCGGTTCGCCACCACGAGCGGCGAGGCCACCGGCAACGTGCTCACCGGCATGGTGCGGACCCGCGACGGCGCGACGATGACGGCCACCGCGAACCAGCAGGGCGTCACGCTCGCGATGTTCGAGGCGATGTACCGCGCGCCGCTCGCCGGCGACCTCGTCGTGACCGGCGATGTCAGCGGCTTGCTCGGTGGGGCGCCGGGGCGCGCCGACGTGCCCGACGACTACTGCGGGGTCACGCGCCCGGCCGGCAGGATCGCGCTCGGCGCGATCGAGCACGCGCTCCCCGGCTGCGAGACGCTGCGGCCGCCGCAGGGCACCGTTGGGGGT
>JALZOI010000507.1 GCA_030857245.1 Myxococcota bacterium | reverse complement strand
GGCGCACGCTGCTCGAGCTCGGCGGCAACAACGCGATGATCGTCGCGCCGTCGGCCGATCTCGAGCTCGCGACGCGGGCGATCCTGTTCTCGGCGGCCGGCACCGCGGGCCAGCGCTGCACGTCGCTGCGCCGGCTGATCATCCATGACTCGATCCGCACGGATCTGCTCGCGCGGGTCGAGCGCGCGTACGGCCAGATCCGCGTCGGCGACCCGCGCGAGGCCGGCACGCTCGTCGGGCCGCTGATCGATCGCGCCTCGTACGACGCGATGCAGGCGGCGCTCGCCCGCGCGCGCGCGGATCACGGCGAGGTTGCCGGCGGCACGCGCGTCGACGTGGCGGGCTGCGACGGCGGCTACTACGTCACCCCCGCGCTCGTCCGCATGCCGGCGCAGACCGCGGTCGTCCGCGACGAGACCTTCGCGCCGATCCTCTACGCGTTCGGCTATCACGACTTCGACGCGGCCATCGCGGCGCAGAACGACGTCCCGCAGGGGCTGTCGTCGTGCATCTTCACCAACGAGCTGCGCGAGGCCGAGCGGTTCCTCTCCGCGGCGGGCAGCGACTGCGGGATCGCGAACGTCAACATCGGCCCGAGCGGCGCCGAGATCGGCGGCGCGTTCGGCGGCGAGAAGGAGACCGGGGGCGGCCGCGAGTCGGGCTCGGACTCGTGGCGCAGCTACATGCGCCGCGCGACCAACACCGTGAACTACTCGACCGACTTGCCGCTCGCGCAGGGCATCACGTTCGGCTGAGCCCTGCACCCAGACCTGCTTGTCGAGCTCCTGCAGCGCGGCGCCGACCTTCGCGAGCAGGTCACGGCCCGCGGGCGTCAGGTCGGCCTCGCCGGTCGGGAACCCACCCGCGCCTCAAGCGCGGGCTTCAGGAGATCACCCGCGCCTCAAGCGCGGGCTTCAGGAGATCATGTCCACCAGCTCGAGCCGGACCGCGCCATCCGCGGTCGTGACCTCGCCGAACTTGCCGACCACCTCGGCGAGCTCGTCCTGCAGCGCCTGCGCCTCGTCGGCCTTCGCCTGGAGCTCGCCCTCGCTGCGGCGCAGCTCGTCCCCGGCCGCGCGCTTGCTTCGCGAGCGCCACGCGAGCCTCGCTCAGCTCCTGCTCGAGCGCCGGGATGCCCGGATCTGGCTTCGGTCGGGCCGATCCGCAGGCCGCCAGCACGACGATCGCCGAGATCATCCACCCCATGGCACGACGTTACGACCAGCGGCACGGCACTTGCTGTACCCCGCGCCGTGAAGGTAACCGTCATCGTGAACGCTGGTGCGGGGTCGGTCGGCAGCGAGCAGTGCGAGCAGCGGGTCCGAGAAATTCGTGAAGCTCTCACCTCGGTCGGGATCGACAGCGAGGTAACACTGTGCGAACCCGCGCAGCTCACCGCGACCGCACGCCGCCTGGCGAGCACGGAGATCGACGCTGTCGTCGCCGCCGGCGGTGATGGCACGGTCAGCTCGATCGCGAGTGGGCTGGTGGGCACCGAGATGCCGCTCGCCGTACTCCCGCTCGGTACGCTGAACCACTTCGCGCGCGACATCGGGATGCCGTCGGGCGACCTCGCGGTGGCCGCGCAGGCGATCCGCGACGGCGTGACGCAGGCGATCGACGTCGGCGAGGTCAACGGCCACCTGTTCATCAACAACTCGTCGATCGGGCTGTATCCGGAAGCGGTGCGCGTTCGCGACATCGAGCGCAAGGTGAGCGGCCGCCGCAAGTGGACCGCGATGCTCGTCGCCGCGACGCGCGTGCTGCGGCGGTTCCCGCTGCTCGCCGTGTGCGTGTCGACGCCGGAGAACTCGCTCGTCACGAAGACGCCGTTCGTGTTCATCGGCAATAACGAGTACAGCACGGACATGCTGACGCTCGGCAAGCGGCCGGCGCTCGACCGCGGCCACCTCAGCCTCTACACCGTGCGCTGCCGCGGGCGGCTGCACCTGTTCTACCTGCTGATGCGCGCGCTGTTCGGCAAGATCGCGGCCGTCCGCGACTTCGAGACCGAGCAGGTCACGCAGATCTCGGTGATGCTGCGCCGTCGCCAGCTCATGGTGGCGCTCGACGGTGAGATCAAGCGGCTCGATTCACCGCTCAAGTATCGCGTGCGACCGGGCGCGCTCCGCGTGATCTGCGCGCCAGCCGTCGGCGACGTGCAGGCCGAGCCGGCGGCCGCCGCCGAGCTCGCACCGCCGCCGGCCCCGGAGGCCGAGCAGCGGCGCGCGCAAGGAGCTCGGTGATGAAGTCGATCCTGCACATCGCCGACCTGCACTTCGGCACCGAGGACCCCGCCATCGCGGCGGCGCTCGTCGACGACATCGCGGGCAAGACGGCGGAGCGGCCGACGCTCGTCGTGATCTCCGGCGATCTCACGCAGCGCGCGCGCAAGAGCGAGTACCGCGCCGCCCGTGCGTTCCTCGATGCGCTGCCCGTGCCGTACGTCGTCGTGCCGGGCAACCACGACGTCCCGCTCTACAACCTGTTCGCGCGCTTCTTCCGGCCGCTCGACCGCTATCGCGACTACATCGGCAACGACCTGACGCCGACGTTCTTCGACGACGACCTCGCGGTGATCGGCATCGCGACCGCCCACGGCTTCACCGCGAAGAACGGCAAGATCGACAGCCGCCACCTCGACACGATCTGTCGCGAGCTCTCGCCGGTGCGGGCGCGGTGGAAGGTGCTCGTCGCGCACCATCCCTTCGTGGTGCCCGCGGGGGTCGACGCGGACGTCGTCGACGGCGCGGCGATGGCGATCCCGCGGCTCGAGGACTGCGGCGTCGACGTGATCCTCACCGGTCACATGCACGTCGCGTACGCCACCGACGCGGCGGGGTACCGGAGCGAGGATCGCCGCATCATCTCCATGCACGCCGGCACGTGCATGTCGACGCGCACGCGCGGCGAGGTCAACGGCTACAACCGGCTGGTGTTCGACGGCGACCGGCTCTCGCTCACGCACCGGGTGTGGGACGGCGCGCGCTTCGTCGATGGCCCCGGCAAGGTCTACCGCCAGACCGGCGGTCGCCACGGCGAGGACGTCGAGATCGTGCGCGAGGAGGTCACCGAAGGCATCACGCCCGTCCCGTCGACCTGAGCGCCCGCGCTACGTGATCGCGACGCCCGTGACGAGCACGTAGTGCTTGCCGGTGACGAACACCTGGCGGCCGTGCTGCTGGAGGTACTTGCGATAGAACGCGAGGTCCTTGATCAGCAGGCCGAGCTCGGGCTGCGTGAAGTTCTTCATCCGCGTGCCGTGCTCGACCTCGCCGTCGATGTAGCGGCAGTTCGGGAAGCCGAAGATCACGGCGCCGGCGGGTGCGAGGTGGTGCTGCACGAGCTGGCGGAGCAGCGCGCGGTCGTCGAGCCCGGCGCTCTGCAGCGTGCCGATCGAGACGATCAGATCGAAGGTGCCGAGGGCGAGCTCGGCGAGCCGCGCGAGATCAGCCTCGATCAGCTGCGCGGTCGGGCAGCGCCGCCGCGCCTCGGCCAGCGCGGTCGCACTGTGATCGATGCCGACGCACGTGGCACCCGGGAGCCGGGCCTGCAGCAGCGCCAGCTCGTCGCCGCGGTTGACGCCGAGGTCGAGGAGCCGCGGTCGCGCCGGTAGCTTCGCGCGCGCGAGGGCGTCGGTGAAGTCGAGCAGGAACCCGGGATCCTCGAGCTTCGAGATCCGCGCGAACTCGGAGCCGGCGCCGTACTTCTCGGTGACGTCGGCGCCGCCGGCGAGCCGTGGTGCCATGCGGGCGGCAGGATCGAGGCGCTGGAAGCGGAGCTCGACGAGCGGCACGCCGCCGGCGCCCGGACACGCGCGTGGCGTGGCGAGTCGCAGGCCCAGACGCTCCGCGAGATCGGCCCACACCCGCCACGGGCGGTGGACGTGCTCGTCGACGAGCTCGCCCGCCTAGCGGCCGGCGCCACGATCCGGATCGAGCACGCGCAGCGCGAGCTCGGACGCGCCGGCGGCGAGCTCCGCCTCGAGGGCCGCGACGATCTCGCCGAGCCCTTCGCGCGTGAACACCCGCACCGCGGGCGCGGTCATGCGCGCTTGCGCTGCGGTGCCAGCCCGGGTGCGGTGGTCGCCGGCTGTCGTGACGCGCCGCGCGCCGACCACCGCGCGGGCCAGAACCCGACGACGGCGTTCGGGATCAGCGTCCACAGCAGGATCGTCCACAGCGGCGCCTTGACGACGTCGATCGCCATCAGCACGGCGACGAGGCCGAGCATGATCACGCGACCACGCGCGTAGAGTGTGCGCTTCGCGAGCGGCAGCACGAGCAGCAGGATGTCGAGCGGCACGAGGATCAGGCTGGTCTCGTTCCACCGCACGTACGGCAGCGGACTGATCACCGCGAGCGTCCAGAACACGAGGCCGAGGAACGCCGGCGGGATCACCGCGATCGCGAGCCCGGCCCGCTGGAACCGGCCCCACAGCCGGGTGATCCACGCCGGCGCGGTCAGCAGCAGGACGAGCAGGAACAGGAAGATGCGGCCGCTCGGGCCGTCGCGGCGCGGCGGCGGACCCTGGCGCTGGTAGATGACGATCGGCTCGACGTTCCACCGCTTGTGCGCGGCCTCGCGCAGGTAGTCGGGGAGGAACATCCGCTCCCAGTACGTCGGCACGCGATCGGTGACGCGCCCCATCGCGATGTCGGTGATGAGCAGCGGGATCCGGCCGTGCTCGTCGCCGGCGACGCTGAGCCCGTAGAAGCCGTCGCGCGCGAGGTCACGGATCGTGCGGTCGGGGACCGGCTCCTGCATCGACTTGAGCGCGCCGCCGGTCGCGTTGTCGAGCACGTCGCGCACCCGGGTCGTGCAGTTGTCCCAGAAGTGGTCGTACGCGTAGTGCTTGTTGTCCTCGAGGATGTCGTGCTCGAGCTTGTTGATGACGTGCATCTTCTGCTCGGTCGTCAGCGGGATCGGCTGGATCCAGATCGTTCGATCCGCGTGGTGATAGACCCACAGCAGCTCGTCGGGCTTCTGCGGACCGACCCAGAAGCTCTTCGTGCCGCGGAAGAAGCCCCACGCCATCCCGAGCGGCTGCTGGAAGTCGCCGATGCCGTAGTTGTAGCAAGTGTCATCCTGGACATCGTCGTAGTGGATGCACAGCGCGATGTGGCCGTGCCGCTCCCACGGGAGCGAGCCGATGCCCATCGTGACGAGCACGACCGCCGGCTTGGCCTGCCCCTTCACGACCTCGCGGAAGTCGGCCATCACCTCGCGCAGGCTCGGCCGGGCCACCGTCGCGCTCGAGCTCGCGGAGCGGACCGGCCCGGGCTGGGCCTCGGCTGCGCGCACACCAGACCCGAGCGTGCACGCGAGCACGACTGCCACCGCGACGATTCGTCGGACCATCCTCGAAGGAGTGTGTTGCGGACGCCCGGCCCGCGCAAGGGAGGAGCCCGGGACTCGCACTCCGTGAATCCATGGAATCCCTGGGGGCCGGCACCACGAGGACGCGTGCGGCGAGGCCTGCGACGACGTCTGCTAGGATGGGCGCGTGGTGCGAGCACCGGCATCGAGCACCTCGCGCCCCAGCGCCGGGAAGGCGGCGCTGCAGCGCGCGCTCGCCGCGGTCCGGGCGCAGCAGCTCGACGTCGCGCGCGACCAGCTCGTGAAGGCCGAGGCCGTCTTCGGGCAGCACCATCTCAGTCTGCTCTGCCTCTCGCGGTCCCTCGACGAGCTCGATCGGGTCGTCT
>JALZOI010000506.1 GCA_030857245.1 Myxococcota bacterium | reverse complement strand
CCCCTGGCGCTGCTCGCCCTGCTCGCGCGGCGGCGCCAGCGGGCGGCCCTCGTCGCGGCGGCGACCGTGGGCTTTGTTGTTGTTGCGCAGCCCGCACTCGCGGATGACAACATCCTGCTGTCGGTGTTCGATCCGACGCCGGCCACCACGAGCCACGGCTTCCAGCTGCAGTCCCCAGAGGTCGGCAAGCACGGTGACTGGGTCGGCACCGCGGTGTTCTCGTACGCGGCCGATCCGCTGCTCCACCTCGCGAGCGAGGGCGGGCAGCACGGCGTGATCACGAGCAGCACGCTCGTCGAGCTCGGCGGCGCGGTCGCGATGCTCGGGCGGTTCGAGCTCGGCGCGCGGATGCCGATCTATGCGCAGGACGGCGAGGCGCGCGGCGATCGCCTGATGGAGTACACGGCGGATCCCGTGAGCGGCACCGCCGCGGGCGATCTCACCGTGCACGGCAAGGCGCTGCTGCTGCGGCGTGACCTCGCCGGCAACGGCGCGTTGCAGCTCGGCGCGACGTTCCAGATCACCCTGCCCACGGCGACCGCGGGCCAGCTGACGGGCGTCGACGATCCGTCCGCACGCATCATCGGCCTGGCGTCGCTGGTGCCCGGCGCGTTCGCGAACCGGCTGACGCTGTCCGCGAATGCGGGGGTCGTGATCCGCGCGGCCGCCGAGTACCGCAACCTCGAGCAGAAGAGCGGGTTCGCCTGGGGCCTCGGCGCGTCGCTCCGCGTCGCCGACCCGCTGTGGGTCGCCGGCGAGGTGTTCGGCGACCTCGTGCCGGCGGGGCGCGAGACGATGGAGGGTACCGCGGTGACGCTGTCACCGATCGAGTGGCTCGCGGGCCTGCGGTGGCGGCCCGATCATCGCTTCCTGATCTCGATCGCCGGCGGTCGCGGGCTGACCAGCGCCGCCGGGGCGCCCGCGCTGCGCGGCGTGCTCGCGCTGACCTTCGCCCCGCGCGCCGACAAGCTCCGCCCGATCCACGCACCGCTCCCCCCGCCGCCCGACGTCGATCGCGACGGCGACGGCATGTTCGATCGCGTCGACGGCTGCCCCGAGGCGGCCGAGGACCTCGACCTCTACGACGACACCGATGGTTGTCCCGACCTCGACAACGATGGCGACGGGGTCCCCGACACCGCGGACCGCTGCGCGCTCGATCCCGAGGACATGGACGGCTTCGAGGACGACGATGGGTGCCCCGAGCTCGACAACGACAAGGATGGGATCGCCGACACCGTCGACCGCTGCCCGATGGAGGCCGAGGACAAGGATGGCTTCGAGGACACCGACGGCTGCCTCGACGCCGACAACGATCGCGACGGCATCGTCGATGCCGACGACGCGTGCCCGCGCGAGCAGGAGGTCATCAACGGCAACCAGGACCATGATGGCTGTCCCGACCGCGGTGATGGTCTCGTCGTGCTGAGCGCCGATCGCATGGAGCTCCTCGACATGATCCAGTTCCAGGGCGGCACGAAGCTCGCGAAGGCGAGCCTCAACCTGCTCGGCCAGGTGGCCGCGACGCTGCGCGCGCATCCCGAGCTGCTGCGGATCCGGGTGACGTCGCACGTTCATCCGCGCGACCGCAAGGATCAGGAGCTCTCGGAGCAGCGCGCGGAGGCCGTCCGCGAGTGGCTCGTGCAGTGGGGTATCGATGGCAGCCGGATCGACGTGCGCGGCTTCGGCAGCACGAAGCCGCTGGTGCCGGCAAGTCAGCGAGGCGCGGCGTCCGCGAATGATCGGATCGAGCTGATCATCATGGAGAAGAAGTAGCGCGCGCCACCGCGACGCCGACCACGCGCGTCGCCCCCGCGGCGTGCAGCGGTCGCGCCGCCGCCGCCAGCGTCGACCCCGTCGTGACCACGTCGTCGACGAGGATCACCGTCTTCCCGGCGACCGCCTCCGGGGTCCGCACCGTGAACGCGCCGCGCAGGTTGTCGCGCCGCGCTGCCTGCGACAGCGTGCTCTGCGGCGGGCCACCGCGCACGCGCCGGAGGGCTGCGAGCGGCGGGGCCAGGCCGGCCGCCGCGCAGGCATGGATCGCCAGGTGCCAGGTGTGGTCATAGCCGCGGGCGAACCGGCGCCGCCAGTGCAGCGGCACGGGAACGACCACGGCCGGCTCGTCCACCTGCACGGCCGCGGCGACCAGCGGCGACCAGAGCGGGGCGAGGTCGCGTGCGATGTGCGTGCGCCCCGCGAACTTGAGGCGCCGGATCGCAGCCGCGAGCTGACCGCCGAACCGCCAAGGTGCGACGATCCGCTCGAGCGGCAGCGGCGCCCACGCGCAGCGCCGGCACACCACGCTGTGCACGCCGGTCGGCTCGGCGCAGCGTGGACACGCCGGCCCGAGCTCGAGCAGCGACGCCGAGCACGCGGCGCACAGGGTCTCTGCGGGGACGCCGCAGGCGGCGCACTGAGGTCGGAAGATCCAGGCGAACATGCCGTGCGGTGTCGACCGCGGCGCGCCGCGGTTGCGCGGTTTCGTGCTCCGCGAGCCTTCGTGCTAGCGTTTTCGTGCCCGTGCGCGATCGCTGTTACGTCTACGAGCCGTCCTTCGTGGACGAGCGAGCGCGCGCCGAGCTCCACGCGTGGCTGGCGACCCTGCACCCGCTCTGGGAGATGCGGTACTCGACCCGCCGCCCCCCGCCCGCCGGCAAGGAGCAACGCCCGCTGCTGCGTCCCGTGTACTGGCTCGGGAACTGGCAATTCGCCTGTCTGGGCTACTACGAGCCGCCGAAGCGCGCCCGTGACGTCGCGGTCGCGGCGGAGCCGTTCCCCGCGGTGCTGGCGAAGCTCGTCGCGCTGATCGAGCGCCGGGTCCGCGCCGACTTCCCGCCGCCGACCGTGCCGCGCCGCTGGCACCTCAACACCTGCCTCGTGAACTTCTACGGTGACCGCCTCGAGGGCGGCCGCGAGGTCGACGCCGCGCGGGTGGGCGAGCATCGTGACTTCGAGCCCGGGCCGGTCGCGTCGATCTCCCTCGGCGAGCGGGCGCGGTTTCAGTTCGTGCGCCGCGGGGCGCGCGATGCCCCGCCCGTGCGTACGCAGTGGCTCGAGGACACCTCGCTGCAGATCTTCGGGGGCCCGCTGTGGAAGGACGACCTGCTGCACCGCGTGCAGCGCGTCGATGACAAGCAGCGGCTCAGCCTGCCGCCGCGCATCGAGAACTTCCGGACGCGCCGCGTGAACTTCACGTTCCGCTACGTCCCCGACGAGCACGTCGTGCCGTTCGCGCGGTTGCCACCCGTGGCGCGCGACGACGTCCGCGACTACGTCACCACGCTCGCCGCACACTCGCGGTTCTTCGCGGCCGCGCTCGCTAGCGAGGCAGGCGGAAGAGCGGTGGCTCGCTAGCGGCGGCCGGCGGGGGCACGCCGAGCAGCGCGGCGACGGTCGGCGCGATCTGCAGCAGCGTGCCCGTGCCGGTCTGCGCGACGAGGCCGGGTGCGAGCACGAGGATCGGGACCTGCCGGTTGTCGTCGGAAGGAGCGTCGTGGTGGCTGCCGCGCTTGTAGTCGCTGATGAGCGAGCCGCGCGCCGGCAGGACGTAGAGCTCGCCGGACTCCTCGGCGATCACCGACGCGCAGATCAGCCGCTCGAAGCCGGTGCGGGCGTCGCAGCGACCGGTAACCTGATCGACCCGGCCGACCGCGCCGATGCCTCGCAGCTTGCCGATCGAAGTGACCGCGGCGGTCAGCGCGGCGTCGCGTCGGGCGGCGGGCTGCTGCGCGAAGGCACCGGAGAAGTACACGTTCCCGCCGATCACCGAAGCCACCCACGGGCCGCGTCCGAGGAGCCCGGCGACCGCGACCTCGGCAGCCTCGAGGATCTCGGTCGTGCCGACCCGGCGCGCCCCGACCGTGCTGCCGCCCTCGACCACGCGCGTGGCGCCGTGATCGCTGGTCACGACCGCTGCCCAGCCAGCGCTGCCGAGCTTGCGATCGAGCACGTCGAACAGCTCGCCGAGGCGCTCGTCGAGGCTGCGCGTCAGCTCGAGCACCTCCCACGAGTCGGGGCCCCACAGGTGACCCGCGTAGTCGCGCGCGTTGAAGCTGATCGCGAGGAGATCCGGCACCGCATCCGCGCCGAGCTGCATCGCGTCGACGGCGGCGAGCGCGGCGTCGAGCACGATCTGATCGGCGTACGGCGTGTGGAGGAACGCGCGCGACGGGTTGTCCGTGGCGGCGAGGTCATGCGGGAACGTCGCGTCGAGGCCGTGCACGCTGCCCTCGCCCGGCGCGTCGTCGGCGATGCCGGTGAGCGTCGCGAGCGCGGCGGGATCGCGCGCGGTCCAGACCGCGCCGAAGAACCGGCTCGCCGGCTGCGTGCGCGCGAGCTCCACCAGCCAGGTCGGCACGGCCTCGGCGTAGGCGCGGCTCGTCGTCATCCCGCCGGCAGCG
The DNA here is from genome assembly GCA_030857245.1 of Myxococcota bacterium. Lineage (GTDB taxonomy): Bacteria > Myxococcota_A > Polyangia > Haliangiales > Haliangiaceae > JABFXX01. Next base: position 1,305 of record JALZOI010000506.1, on the reverse strand, counting down.
GCCTCGTACCAGATCGCGAGATCGGGGCGCCGGCCGGCGATGAACGTCGCGGCGCGCGGCTTCAGCGCGATCGCGACCGAACGTGCGCGACCGTGCGCGGTGCGCAGCGCATCGGCGATGCCGTCGACCCGGAGCGCGCGACCCGACGTGCCGTCCTCGACGGTGAGCGTGCCGGTCCGCGCCGCGCTGACCTCGAACACCGGCGCGGCGCGATCGAGCTCGGCGCGCACCTCGCGGCCCTCGGCCCGGCGGTACCAGGTGTTCGCGATGACGCCGTGCACGCGCGGCGGCGCGCCGGTCGCGATCGACGCGTGGCCGGGTGCCGTGAACGGATGCGCGTACGGCAGCTCGGCGGCACGGACGTAGGCACCGTCGCGGAGCAGCCGCGCGAAGCCCTTCGTGAACAGCGGGCGATCCCGATCGAACGTCCAGCTCGGTAGCTGGTCGACGACGATCAGCACCACCAGCCGGGGACGCGGACGTGCCGGCGCGCCGGGGGGTGGCGCCGGCAGCGGTGCCGTGACGCTCCCGCGCTCCGGCCGCGAGCAGCCCGTCAGCGTGAGACCGACGACGAGGACGAGCACGGCGAGGAGAGGAGCCAAGCGTGGAGATCCTACACAACTCGGCGGTATGATCGCGGGATGGCTCTCTCCGATCGCATCGCGCCGCTCTGTGACCTCCTGATGGGAGCCGCGTACGCGGACGAGCAGTTCAAGGATCGCGAGCGCGAGGAGGTCCGCGAGATGCTCGCCGACCTGTCCGGGTCGCAGCTGTCGGCGGAGCTCGAGGCGCGGATCGACACGTTCGACGCCAAGGCGTTCGACCTCACGGCCACCGCCGCCGCCTTCCAGCGCGACTCCGAGGAAGATCGCCGCCGCGTGCTGTTCCTCGTCGCCGCGATCAACGACGCCGACGAGGAGATCGACTTCGCCGAGGACGAGTACCTGCGCGCCCTCGCGGCCGCGCTCGCGCTGCCGCAGGCGGCGCTCGAGGGGCTCACGATCGACGTCGAGGTCGAGGAGCTGCGGTCGGACTTCGTGCGCGTGCGTGGCGTGCCCCCGCCGCCGCCGGGCAAGCAGCGTGCAGGCGTCGACGTCGATCTCGATTGAACGGGACGGGGTGCCACCGGGTGGAGTCGAACCACCTCCCCAAGCTTCGGAGACTCGGGTCGCATCCGCGCGGGCGTAGTCCCGATCCCTGTTGAAATTTGAGGTGGCGGTCAAACCGACCCCGAGAGGATTCTCGGGGCTCAAAACCGGAGAGACCGCCATGAAGAAGACTGCCAGGAAGACACGACCGACGGAA
>JALZOI010000068.1 GCA_030857245.1 Myxococcota bacterium | reverse complement strand
GGCAGCGCCCGCCGCGCTGCCCCCGGCCGAGCCGCAGCCACGGCGCGACGTCGGCGTCTACGGCTCGAGCCAGGGGTGGTGAGCTGCCCGTCAGCTCCTGGACGCGGGCGAGTCACCACCGTGTCGGCCGTCAGGCACAGTGCTGCTGGGCGACGTTCAGGATCCGCTGGATGTCGATGGGCTTCGACAGGATCGGGTAGCCCGGTGGCGCCGACGCGGGCGACGACGTCGAGATGTAGATCGGCGGATGGGCGGCGCCGCGTTTCTCGATCTCACGCAGGAATGCCCAGCCGTCCATCACGGGCATCCTCAGATCCAGGAGGAGTAGACACGCGTCGATCGTGCCGAGGAGCGCCAGTGCCTCCCCGCCGTTGGCTGCTAGGACGACGGTGAAGCCGCTGTCCTCGAGCAACTCGCGCAACGTTTCCCGGATGTCGTCGTCGTCGTCGACGATCACGATGCTTCGCGTGCAGGTCCGGGCCATCGGCTCTCTCCCTGGTCGTTCGGTCACGGTTGCGCGGGGGACAGGCCCCCGCCGAGGGGGATCTCGAAGTGGAACGCGGTCCCGTCAGGCTCGCTCGAGGTGACGGAGATCGTCCCGCCGTGCGCTCGGACGATCTCCTTCGTGATGTAGAGGCCGAGCCCGAGCCCGGTCGTCGCGGAGGTCTTCTGCTGGTTCGCTCGTCGGAAGGCATCGAAGAGGTGCGGGAGCGCAGCCGGTGCGATCGGACGCCCGTGGTTTCGCACCTCGCACTCCAGGCGCGCCGGCTCCCCGCGCAGGCTGACGACGATCGCCCCATGCGGGTCGCCATAGGAGATCGCGTTGCCGAGCAGGTTCGAGAAGACCTGCGCCATCCGGTCGACATCGAGGTGACCGCGGCCGTCGCCGGTCGTCCGCACCTCGATCCGGCGCCCCGGGTTCGCGGCCTCGAGCTCCCCGGCGACCTCCCGACAGACTGCAAAGACGTCCGCGGGAGTCGCCATGATCGGGATCCCGCGCGCCGAACGCGCGCTGGTGTAGTCGAGGAGCTGATCGACCATCCGCGCCATCCGACTGCTGCTGCTCACGATGCGCGCGGCTGTCCCGCGGCGGCGCTCCGAGAGGCTCTCGTCCATCGCCAGCACCTGACCGGCGGTCCGGATCGCGCTGAGCGGGTTGCGTAGATCGTGGCCGAGCATGCCGATGAACATCTCGCGGAAGCGTTCGTTGGTCGACCGCTCCAGCGTCAGGGCGAGCTGGTCGGCGACGGTGCCGAGGATGGCGAACGTCTCCTCCGACAAGGTCTCGCGCGCGAACACGCCGAGCACCCCGACCAGGCGGTCGCCGAGCATGAGGGGATATCCGGCGAAGGCGACCATGCCCTCCCGTCGGGCCCATGCGGGGTCGCTCAGGCGAGGGTCCTCGAGGACAGCATTGGTGAGGTGCGGGCGGCGCTCGGAGGCGATGAGGCCGATCTTGAAACGACCCACCGGGACCCGCGCGTGCCCCCCATCGAGGTGGGTGTAGAGGCCGCCGCTCGCCGCGAGCTCGAGCATCTCCTCGGCTTCGTTGTGGACCCAGATGCGGGCGAACGCCGCGCCGAGGCCGACGATCGCCTCGCAGCAGGCGCCGAGCTGTGTCCGGATCGGCAGATCAGTGGTCAGGGCGGCGCCGACATCGGCGGCGAACCGCGAGCGCCGGTTCTCCTCGACCAGCCGACCCCGCGCCTGGACCTGCGCCGTGACGTCGACCCCGATCACGACGATGCCCTCGGGCCGGCCCTGCTCGTCGAGCAGGGGTTCGTAGACGAAGTCGAAGAAGGCAGTCGCCCGCGCGCCCGCGGGTCCCACGGTCGCCGGCATCCCCTTCCCGACGTACGCGACGCCGGTGCGGAACACCCCATCGAGCAGGTGATCGAAGCCTTGCCCACGGATCTCGGGCAGGGCCTCCAGGATCGGTCGATCCTGGAGCTCGGTCGGCTGGCGGCCCAGCACACTGCAGAAGAGGGGATTGGCGAGCTCGATGATGTGGCTCGGTCCGCGCAGCAAGCCGATCGCCACCGGTGCCTGGCTGAACAGCGCTTGGTAGCGAGTGCGCTGCGCCGTGAGCTCCTCGGCCGCGAGGCGCTGGTCGTGCACGTCGGTGTTGATCCCGACCCAGCGCACCAGGCGACCCGCCTCGTCGCGGATCGGCACGACGCGCGTCAGGAACCAGCGAAACTGGCCATCGTGGCGCCGCAGCGGGAACTCCAGCTCGACCGGACGCTCGGCCGCGATCGCGGCCTTCCACTCCGTGAGGACCCGAGGTAGGTGGGCCGGGTCATGGACCGAGGTCCATCCCCATCCCTCCATCTGCGCCGGTGTCGTCCCGGTGTACTCGTACCAGCCCTGGTTGTAGTAGTCGATGAAGCCGTCGGGCTGGGCGCGCCAGCCGAGCTGCGGCATCGCGTCGAACAGCTCGCGCAGGAGCGTCTGCTCCTCCACGGTCACCACCTCGGACGTAGCGGTCTTCATGGTTCATTCATGGCGGGGTGTGAGGGGGCGCGCGCGAGGTGCTCGTTGATCGCCGCGAGGAGGCCGCGGACCCCGACCGGCTTGCGCAGCCAGGGCGCGCCGAGCGCGGTGGCGAGCTCGGCGAGCTCGGCGTTGGCCGACACGATGATCGTCGGGATGGTCGCCAGGCGCGGATCGGCGAGCTGCTCGCGGCGAAACTCGTGACCGTCCATCACGGGCATGAGCAGGTCGAGGAGGATCAGCGCCGGCAGCGGACTCCCGTCGCGGAGTCGCTCGAGCGCGGCGCGGCCATCGCCCGCACCGCAGGCCTCGAAGCCACGAGCGCTGAGGACCTCGATGAAGGCGTCCCGGATGTCGGCATCGTCCTCGACGACGAGGATCGGGCGAGCTGGCAACGCGGAGATCACGACGCTCGCTCCGGAGGGGTCCGGGGCAGATCGATGACGAAGGACGTCCGCGTGCCTGGACGGCTCTCGACCTCGAGCGTGCCGCCGTGGGCAACGATGATCTGCCGGGCGAGGAAGAGACCGAGCCCGAGGCCGCCGACGTTGGTGGGCGACCTCACCCGCTCGAATCGGCCGAAGATCCTCGACAGGTCCTCCGCCGCGATGCCGATGCCGTGGTCGGTCACCGAGAGGCGTGCGCGATCGCTCGAGCCCTCGACCGAGAGCGCGATCACCGTCCCCGGCGCGTACTTGCTCGCGTTCAGGACGAGGTTCGTGATGGCCTGCTCGAGGTGCACCCGGTCCCAGCTGCCCAGGACGGGCCCCGGGGCGTCGAGCAACACCGTGCAACGCGTCGACGCCAGCGCACCCTGGACTTGCTCGATCACGGCGGTCGCGGCCTCCGCGAGATCGGTCGGGTCGAGCACGAGCGCTAGCTCGCCGAGCTGGATGCGGCTGACGTCCAGGAGCGCGTCGATCAGGCGGGTTAGCCGCAGGATCTGAGTGTTGCTCGACTCCGCCAGGCGCGCGATCCGCTCGGACACGGCCGGGTCGAGCGTGCTCTCCCGGGCGAAGTCGGCGAGCGCCTCGAGGCGGATCCGGAGCGGCGTCAGCGGCGTCTTGAGCTCGTGCGAGGCGATCGAGAGGAATTCGTCGCGCAGCTGGATCGCCTCCTGCGAGCGATCGTAGAGCCGCGAGTTCTCGATCGAGATCGCGGTCTGGGCCGCCAGCACCTCGAGCGCGACGAGGCGCTCGGCACGGAAGGCGCCGCTGAGGAGATTGTTCTCCAGGTAGAACATGCCGGTCAGCTTGCCGAGGTGCACGATCGGGACGCACAGGATCGACCGCCGCCGATGCGCCTTGAGGTACGGGTCACCCGAGTACGGGTTGGGCCGGCTCGCGTCCTCCAGGCGTACGAGCTCGTGGGTGCGTTCGACGTAATGGAGGATCGACCACGGCAGCTCGACCTGCGTCGGAGCGCGGTCCGTCGGCGGCGCGGCCACGCGGCGGCCGACCTCCGCGTGCGCCGCGACCGCGAGCTCACCACTCGCACGGCCCTCCGTCGTCAGCATCAGCCAGCCCCGCTGGGCGCCGGTGTACTCCAGCACGATCGCCATCAGGCGCTCGAGCAAGCGTGGCAGGACCATCTCGGCCGACAGACTCTGCGCGGCCTTCACGACCGGCAGGAGGTCGAGGGCCTCGCCGGTACGCTGCGGGGTGGCCGGTGAGCCGCCCTTCGAACCGGTGGACGCGGTCGCGAAGCCACTCGCGGGCCCGGGGCCGTGACCAGCCAGGCCGGGGTGGAGCTGGTCCAGATACGTGGCCTTGCCGATCGCCCCCCACGCGCGATACAGCGCCTGCGCCTGGTGGACGAGGCGAAGCCCGACGGAGGTCGCGCCGCTCGCCAGGTAGAGCTCGGCGGCTCGCTCGCACGCGAGCGCTTCCTGGTGGATGATCCCCTGATGATGGGCCCCGTCGATCGCGGCCTCGTAAGCACGCATGGCCTCACCGACGTCACCAGTCATCCGCGCGAGCTCGGCGCGCACGAGCTCGGCCCGGTGCGCGAAGTTGGCCGGACAGCCGCGCGTCCACCGCGCGAGGTCGTCGAGGGCGGCCCGCACCGTACGCTCGGCGTCCGCCCGTCCGGCGGCGTCGAGGGTACGATGCAGCGCGGCGAGCGTGAGGGCGCGATAGACGATGAAGGTCACGTGGAGCGGCATCGAGAACGCCGCGCCCAGCACCGGCTCGGCGAGGCGCGCGGCTTCGAGCGCGCCGGCAAAGTCGCCGTAGGTGAAGCGGCTGACCATCCTCAGCACGTGACAGGTGACGATCCCGCAGCCGAACCGTGCGGCCTCGATCTCGATCAGCGCGGCCGCGTCTTCGAAGCCGGCGTCGCACAGCGACCCGCGCCGCTCGGTGCGCCCCTGGAGGTCGAGGACGAGCTGCTGTTCGAGCCGGATCGTCAGGTACACCGCTCGGTACTTCGACTGGAGCGCGAAGTCGGCGAACCGCTCGGTCATCGCCCAGACCTCGGCCAGCGGCAGGCCGGCCTCGAAGGCGTGCCAGGGCGCCTGGAACCCGATGTAGTTCGAGTAGATCAGGTCGCCGCCGGCGATGCATGCGGCAAACCCGCGCTCGAGGATCGGCAGGTCCGTCGCGATCGGGTGCTTCCAGAAGTTGATGTGATCGCCGAGCATGTGGAGCATGCAGCCGGTCAGGCGCCCGTCGCCGACCCGCGCCTCGAGCCGGATCGCAAGCGAGGCCAGCTCGTGGCCGCCGTCGACATCACCGAGGGAGCCGGCGCGCAGGACCCCGTAGACCGCGTAGCCGTAGCACGAGGCGTCACACGTCCCGTGGCGGAGCGACAGCGTCGCCATCTTGAGGACGACCCAGGGGAACAGCGGCGGCACCACCATGTAGATCGGTGGACCCGACGCCTCGAGCAGCTCGACCATCATGCGCAGCACCGGATCGGTCATCGGCGGCGCGTCATGGAGGCTCGCGATCGACCGGCCGTCCAGGAGCCGGTCGGCCTCCGCGAGCTCGGCGGCGACAGCACGGGCGATCTCGGCCTCCCCCGACGGCGCCGGTAGGCCGAGCCGCTCGAGGGCGCCGAGCGCGATCGCGGTCGCCCGCTCGAGGTCGCCGGCGACCTGGAAGAGCTTGACCTGCCGGTAGTCGATCGCGCCGCGCTCGAGCTCCGAGGATGCCCGGCCCTCGAGATCGACCAGGCGCTCCCGAGCGCGGTCGAGGTGGCCGCTCAGGTACTCGCACTCCGCGAGCTCGGTCGCCAGCGCGAACATCTCGGCGTGGCGCGAGCGCCAGGCGGCGGGCGGCGTGAGGTCGAGGGCCGTCGCGAAGTAGGCGCGGGCCTGCTCGTGCGCGGTCGCACGCCGCGCCTTGCGCGCCGCCCTGACATTCAGCTCGGCGACGCGCGCTCGCTCGCCGGGTGCGTCGATCCGTGCGATCGCGATGTCGAGGTGGTTCACGAGCTCGAAGAGCTGTGCCTCGACCGCCTCTTCGCCTCGACCCGCCAGCAGGCGGCCGATGATGAGGTGCACCTCGGCTTGCCGATCCTGTTCGATCAGCGCGTATGCGGCCTGCTGGATGCGGTCGTGGTTGAACCGGTAGCGGATCGCGCCGTCGCTGGCCACGCGGCGCACGAGCCCTGATCCAGCGCATCGCCGAGCGCGCTGGCCACGTCGGAGGGCGAGCCGCCCGCGATCAGCGCCAGGCGGTCGAGGTCGAACGTGTTGCCGAGGCAGGCGGCGAGCTCGAGCGCGTGGCGGGTCGCCGGCTGCAGCCGGCGCAGGCGCTCGAGCATCAGCGCCACCACGTTGTCGGTGATCGCCATCGCCTCGATCGTGGCCTGGTCCCAGCGCCACATCTCCGTTGACTCGTCGAAGGCGAGCAGGCCCTCGAGGTGCAGCGTCCGCAGGAACTCGGCGACGAAGAAGGGGTTGCCCGCGGTCTTGTCGAGCACCAGCCGGGCCAGCGGGCGGGCGACCTCCGCCGAGCCCCGCAGGGTGTCGGCGACGAACGCCTCCACGCTCGCGGCGCTCAGCGGCTCGACCACGACCTCCTCGATCACGACTTCGCGCGTACGCAGCCGCTCGACCATGACCCGGAAGGGATGCGAGACGTCGACCTCGCCGGGCCGGTAGGCGAGGAGCCACATCAGCGCGCCGGCCGATACGCCGGCTGCGGCCTCGAACAGATCCAGGGACGCCGCGTCTGCCCACTGCAGATCGTCGAGGAACACCACGATAGGCCGGTCGCGGTTCGAGAGGACGCGGAAGAGGGCCGCGAACGCCAGGTTGAGGCGGTTGTGCGCCTCCGCGGGGGCGAGCTCCGCGACGGGGGTCCGCGGTTCGAGGACCTGCCGCAGCGCCGGGAGGACCTCGACCAGGACGTTCCAGCTTGGACCCACGCCTGCGTCCAGCGCTGCCACCCAGTCGGTGATGCGATCGGGGCTCAGGGAGAGCAGCTGCTTCACGAGCTCCTCGACCGCCTCGGCGAGCGCCGCGAACGGAACGTTCCGCCGACCTTGATCGAACTTGCCGACGCAGAAGAATCCGCCGTCGTGGGCTACCTGCGCGCGGAGCTCGCTCACCAGCGCCGACTTGCCCACGCCGGCGTCACCCGCGACGAGGGCGAGCACCGGCGTGCGGGTCTGGACGCATCGTGCGAACAGCCTGTCGAGCTCCCCGAGCTCGCGCTCGCGGCCCCACAGGCGCTGCGGAATGCGGAAGTCGCGCGACACGTCCGCGAGGCCGAGCGGGAACGGCGCGATCGACGATGTCTGGGTCCACGCCTCCAGGCAGCGCCGGAGATCGTGCTCGAGCCCGCTGGCGCTCTGGTAGCGCTCCTCGGGTGCCTTGGCCAGGAGGCGCAAGATGATCGTCGAGAGGATCCCAGGGGTCCCCGGCGCGATCTGGTCGGGTGGGCGGGGCGTCCGGGCGAGGTGGCTATGGATCCACTCGAGCGCGTCCTCGCCGTGGAACGGCCGCTCGCCGGTCAGCATCTCGTACAGCGACACCCCCGCCGAGTAGAGGTCGGATCGCTGGTCGACCGCACGGCCGAGCTGGCCGCTCTGCTCCGGCGGCGCGTAGGCCAGCGTCCCGACGAGCTCGCCGCCGATTGGAGGGGGGACCGTTCGCCGCGCGGAGGCGATGCCGAAGTCGGTGAGCTTGACCTGACCGCGGGCGTCGACGATGACGTTCGACGGCTTGACGTCGCGGTGGATGACGCCGACGCGGTGCACCTCGGCCAGCGCGTGGGCGATCCCGATGGCGAGGGGGAGGAACGTGTCGATGGGCAGCCGCGCGCCGAGCAGGCGATCCAGCGACCGTCCGCCGCCGTCCTCGAGCATCAGGGCCGGCTGGCCCTCGAACGTGGTCAACGCGTGCGCCTTGACGACCGCGGGCGTATCGAGCTGGCGAGCGATCGCCAGCTCGCGCTCGAGGTCGGCGCCCACGACTCCCCCCGCCTCCGCCCGGGCGACCTTCAGGATGATGGGGACGCCGTCCGCGGCACGAACCGCGCGATAGACGACCGAACGAGCGCCCTCGTGGATCACCTCGAGAACGCGGACTTCATGCAGCGGCGGAGATGACGGCATCGAGGACCCAGGCGCGGCAGGACTAAGCGTACTTGGTTTCGCGTCGAGCGGGAGCGAGCCTCGCGCAGCGATCCATCGTCTTTCGACCCCGATGCGCCGGTCGGCCCCGACGCCCGTTGACCATCATGCACCCCACGCGACGTGCCCTGCTCACCACCGGTCTTGGCTCCCTGCTGCTCTCGGCCTGCTCGCGCCGCGCGTCCTCGGCGCCGCGGGACGCCCTCGCGCCAACGGCCCAGATTCCCGACGACGACGCGCCGCCGCCGCCGGTGGCCGCGCGATCCTGTGGCCCCGCGACGGCCACCAACATCGAGGGCCCGTTCTACAAGCCGGGCGCCCCGCACCGGGCGGTGCTCGCGGATCGCAAGACGCGCGGCGAGCCGCTCGTGCTCGGCGGCAGCGTGCGGTCGACGCGGTGCGAGCCGATCGCCGGCGCGGTGCTCGAGCTCTGGCAGGCCGACACCCGCGGTGGCTACGATCACGATGGCTGGGGCCTGCGCGGCACCCTCGTCACCGATGCGCGGGGCGCGTGGCGGGTTCGCACGATCACGCCCGGCCGCTACCTCAACGGCCGGCGCTACCGGCCCGCGCACGTCCACGTCAAGCTGCGCGCCCCCGGCTACCGCGAGCTCACGACCCAGCTCTACTTCGAGGGCGATCCCTACAACCGAGGCGATGACTTCATCGTGTCGTCGCTGATCATGCCGCATCGCCTCGTCGATGACGTGCGCCGGGCGGCCTTCGACTTCGTGCTACCGCGCCGCTGACTAGATCTGAGCTCGTCGTGACCCGCGTGCGCACCGCGAGCGGTGCGCATCCTGCTTCGAACAGCGTTCGCGACGCGGCGGTAGCCGCCGTCCGGACTCGCCTGCGGCGCGTCCTCCTTCGAGGGAGCCTCGGCTCCCTCGAGCTCCCACTCTGTTCGACGTGGACAGCGCCGCGTGCTTGTACGATCAGCTCGAGTGGCGCGTGCGTTACCGGCGGCGTAGCGGCCCGGTGCCGTCGCGCGGGATCCGGTGCGCGATGGTCTGCATGATCAGCAGCGTGCGGGCGAGCCCAGGTGACAGCGCGGGCTTGCCGGTCGTCATCAGCGACACCGCGAGGTCGCGGCTCGGGTCCGCGTAGATGAAGACGCTCGTGAAGCCGACGTGGCCGAACGCCCGCTGCGTGCGCAGCCCGTAGAGGCTCGCCAGCCGGCCGCCGAGCATGAAGCCCATGCTGTAGCGGATCGGTACGCCGAGCGTGAGGTCGAGCTCGAAGTAGGTCTGCTCCGCGATCGCGCGCTCGATCGTGCGGGTCTCGAAGACGCGGACTCCGTCGAGCGTGCCGCCGTCGAGCAGCAGCTGCATGAAGCGCGACGCCTCGTTCGCCGTCGACACGATGTTGCCGGCTGGCACCACGCTCGTGAGGAACCGCGGGTCGTTCGAGACGCGCACGGCCTCGACGAAGTCGACCGACAGCGCGCGGCGCAGGATCCCGGCGAGCGGCGGCAGGATCGGCGGCCCGGTGAAGGCATTGACGGCGACCTCGCGTAGCCGCGCGGGCGGGACGCCGAAGTTGAACGCGTCGAAGCCGAGAGGCTGAAGGATCTCGTCCCGCATCACGTCGCGCAGTGACTTGCCCATCACCTGCTCGACGATCGCACCGAGCACGAAGCCGCCGGTCAGCGCGTGATATGCGAGGCGGCGTCCGGCGCGCCACAGCGGCTTCTGCCCGGACAGCAGGGCCAGGATCTCCTGCGGCCGCTCGAGCAACCCGACGTCCGCGAACTGCGGCGGGATCCGCGGGATCCCCGCGCGGTGCGTGAGCACGTGGCGGATCGTGATCCGGTCCTTGCCGTGCTGGCCGAACGCCGGCAGGTAGCGCGTCACCGGATCATCGAGATGGAGCAGCCCGCGCTGGTCGCACAGGTGCACGAGCATCGCGGTGACCATCTTCGACGCCGAGAACAGGTTGAACAGCGTGCTCGGCGAGGCCACGACGCGGTGCGCATCCGGCGGATCGAACGGCGCATTGCCGCGGACGTGGCCGAGCGAGCGATCGAGGATCACCTGGCCACGGCGACGGACGCACAGCGCGAGCGCGGGGTAGAGGCCCGTACGATACGTCGCGACGCACGCCTGCCAGATCGCGTCGATCGTCTTGCGATCGAGCCCGACCTGGCGCGGGTCCACCTCGACGCCGCGATCCGAGACTTCCTCGGGCGGTGCGACGCTCACCAGCGTCTCGAGGCGGGAGCGCAGCGACATCACCCCGACGATACCACGCAGGTGCCACGCGGTAGATGCAACACCATTGCACCTGCTTGCGGGCCCGCGAGGTCTCGCGTAGAGTCGAGGCGCGATGGCAAAGCACCTGGACGAGCTGCGCTCGGCGGTCCGCGACAGCGGCCTGCGCGCGACGCCATCGCGGCTCGCCGTCCTCGAGCTCGTGCGCGCGAGTGACTCCCCGCTGTCGCACGGCGAGGTCGCCGATCGGCTCACCGCGCAGCCGTGGGATCGCGCCACGATCTATCGCAACCTGACCGACCTCGTCGAGGTCGGGCTGCTGCGCCGCACCGATGTCGGCGATCACGTGTGGCGGTTCGAGGCGCTCCGCGACGACCACGATGCCGCGCATCCGCACTTCGTCTGCACCGAGTGCGGCACCGTCGAGTGCATGCCCGAGATCGAGCTCGCGATCCGCCGCGCGAAGGCGCCGCGTGCGGTCAAGCAGCGGCAGGTCGAGGTGCACGTGCGCGGCCTGTGCGACGGCTGCATCTGACGGCTCCGGCCGCTAACGCACGACGCGCAGACAGCTCTCGTACCACGCCGCGCCGAGCCGCTCGTCGCGCTGCACGATCCACAGCGGCACGTCGAGCGTCGCGCCTGCGAGGTCGTCCTCGTCCGGCGCCCGCCACTCCGTGAACAACGGAGCCGGGTTCCCCGAGAAGTCGCGCGGGCCGCCGGTCGAGCCGCTCGAGTAGCCGCCGGCGCCGGCGACCCACTGGTACGTCGGACTCTCCGTGAAGGTCTGGCTCTGCCCGTCGAGCGTCGGCACGACGTAGACCTCGCGCGTGTCGGCGCGTTCGATCGGCGTGATCCGTGCGAGCGCGCGCGGGCCGACGACGAGCGGCGTGAGCTGATCGATGCAGCGCCCGAGCGGCAGCGCGATCGGATCGGCACCGTCGATCGAGATCTCGAGCTGCTCGAGCGTCGGGTTGGTGTTCGCGGTGCGTGCCGCCGGGATCCGCGGCGACACCCGCAGCGTCTTGCCGGCGTACAGATCGAGCGCGGGATCGACGTCCTCGCCGCGGACGATCAGCGACACGCCATAGTCCAGGCCCCCGAGCCCGCTGAACGAGTCGGCCTCGAAGGCGGCGCGCAGGATCCCGAGCAGGTTGCCGTCGGGCTCGATCACGCTGCAGATCTCGGCGTCGGCCGCGAGCCCGAGCTCTGGATCCGCGCTCCGCCCGGCGCCGATCCCGAGCGCGGGGAGATCCTCGTCGCAGCGCTCGTCGTTGGTGAGCACGCACAGCGTCATCGACCACCGCAAGCCGCGCTCGTGGGCCGGATCAGCGACGAGGGCGCACATCCGCGACCGCTGGAGCTGGCCGAGCAGCTCGGTCTCGCTCGGGTTCTCGAAGTCGACGTCGACGACCTGCTCGGGAAGCTCCGCGGCCATCGCGAGCACGCGGGTGTCGATGACGACATCCTCGTCCTCGAAGGATCCGCAGGCGGCGCACGCGGCGAGCAGCAGGACGCGCTTCACGGGATCACCTGCAAGCAGGTCTCGCGCCACGTCACGCCGAAGCGGCCGTCGCGCTGGATGACCCAGATGGAGATGTCGGTGGGCTCGGCGACCGCGGGTGCGGTCCACTCCGTACCGTCGAGGCGGACGTTGCCGAAGGGGTCCGGCGGACCGCCGGTCTCGGGGTCCGAGAACGAGCCCGCGATCGCGATCCACTGGTACGACAGGTACTCGGTGAACCGCCGGGTGGCGCCGTCGAGCGTCGGCACCACGTACTCCTCCCGATCGCCGTCGCGGGCCGTCGGGTAGAGGGTCACGACCTGGCCGGAGCGCACGTCGGGGCTGGCCCCGCGCGAGCTCGCGCAGTGCGAGCGCGGGACGGCGGTGCCGACGCCGATGCCGCCCCCGAACAGCAGCTCCTCGATGTGCGGGTTGGTGTTCGCGATCCGCTCGGCGGGGATCCGCGGCGCGATCCGCACGAGCTTCGAGGCGTGGACCTCACCGGCCGTCGCGCCATCCGCGCCGCGGGCGCCGACCTGCAGCGCGATGCCGACGTCGAGCCCTCCGAGCCCGCCGGTCGGATCGGCTCGGAGTGCGTCGTACAGCAGCGTGGCGAACGCGGCGTCGGGCACGAGCATCGCGCAGACCACGCCGCCCTCCTCGATGCCTCGCTCGCCGCAGCCCGGTACGAAGCCGGTGCTCTCGGGATCGGCGGCGAGCCCGCTGGCGACCGCGACGCGCGGCCGGCCGTCGTCACAGCGACCGCCCTCGGCGAGCATGCATGCGCTCATCTCCCACTCCAGATCGCGCGTGTGGCCGGGCTCGGTGAGCAGCGCGCGCAGCAGGATCGGCTGCTGCTCGAGCTGCGCGAACAGCGCGGCGACGTCGGGAGGCCGCGCCGGATCGACGTCGAGGATGATCTCGGGAGGCTCCGCCTGGATCGCGAGCACCCGGAGATCGAGGACGATGGTCGGATCCTCGAACGAGGCACAGCCCGCGAGCGCGACGATCACGGCTGCCGCCCTCACCACTGCCCTCGCAGGCCGAGCGTCGGCAGGAACGGGAAGCCCGTGACCGGCGCCGACTCGCGGAACCGGTAGTCGTACTCGTAGGCCTCGACGTTCTCGAAGTTCGCGACGTTGATGATGTCGAGGTAGAGCCCGAGGCTCCACGTGTTGAACAGCCACACCTTCTCGGCGCGGACGTCGATCTGCTTGAACGTCGGCACGCGCGTCGAGCGGAACTTGCCGCGCACGGCGTCGTAGTTGCCGGTGTCGGCATCGTAGGTGGCGCCGATCACGGGCGTGTCGGGGCGACCGCTCGCGAGCTGGAACCGCACGCCGAGCTCCCAGCCGCGGCCCGGCTTGTAGCTACCGACGGCGTTGAGCACGTGCGGCTGGTCGAAGCTCGTCGGGATCCAGCTGCTGCCCGACCGCTGTCGCTGTCGCGCCTTGCTGAACGTGTAGGACAGCCAGCCGAAGGCACGCTCGCTGATCTCGCGCTTGACGATGAGCTCGAGGCCGTACGAGTCGCGGCGGCCCTCGTTGCGGAAGTTCACGAAGTCGAACGAGCCGTCCTCGCTGTCCTCGAGGTCGTTGCCCGCGAACACGACGAGGTCACGCCGGCGCGCGTAGTAGATCTCGCTGTCGATCGACCACAGCCGCGATGGCTTCCACTCGTAGCCGAGCCCGAAGTGGGTGGCATGCTCGACGCCGACGTTCGGGTTACCGAACCGGCTGTCGACCGCCTCGGGCTGCGGCGGCTGGCTGAACTCGCCGACGTAGCCCTTGAGCGTGAACGTCTTCTCGAGCTTGTAGCGGGCGACGATCCGCGGATCGACCGAGATCCGGTCCTGGCCCTCGATCAGGTAGTTGTCGATCCGCAGGCTCGGCACGATCTTGAGCCGCGATGACACGTCGATGCCGAGGTCGGTGTAGAGGCCGGCGCCGAGCGAGGCCGCGCCGCGGAACACCTGCGAAGGCGGGATGTCGACCCCGTTCGCGTTGATCAGGTTGTCGTCGACCGGAACCAGCGCGTCGTAGCGCGTGACGCGCGACAGCACGTCGATCCCGCTGTCGAGCGTGAGCCGCTTGTTGATCCGGCCGTGGATGCGCGCGCGGTACGACAGCGTGTGGTTGACGATGCCGACGCTGGTGAACGGCCCGCTCGCCTCGGCCTGCGCGCCCGAGAATGTCAGCGTGTCGCGGCCGACCGCGGGCGACAGCGTCAGCTTGAGATCGCCGCCGAGCGAGCGCTGGTACGAGCCGATGACGCGGAAGAACTTCACCGCGGTGTCGAGATCGGTCGAGACCTGCGCGTCGGCATCCTGGTCGAGCACGTGGAGCGTGTCCGACGAGCCGATCGCGAACAGGCTGAGCCGCCCGTTGGCGTGGAGGTTGTAGTCGAGGCGCCCGGCGTAGTCGTAGTAGATCGGCGTGACGATGCGCTGCGCGCCGGGGCCCGGCTCGGGCAGCACGAAGCCGAGGAACGCGTCGATGTACGAGCGGCGGCCGGCGACCGCGAACGACAGGTCCTTCGTGAGCGGCGCGCGGAGGTAGCCGCCGGCATCGAGGAAGTCGACCTTCGCGGAGCCGTGGACGCCGTCGGACTTCGTCGGGCGCAGCTCGAGCGCGACCGCGCCGCCGTGCTTGCGGCCGAACCGCGCCGGGAAGCCGCCGGGGTAGAGATCGATCGACTCCAGCATCTCGGCGTTGAAGATCGAGGGCCCGCCGAGGAAGTGGAACAGCGCCGGGACCTCGTGACCGTCGACGTAGATGCCGGTGTCGTCGGGGTTGGAGCCGCGGACGAGCAGGAGGCCGAGCCCGAACGGCGCGCGGTTGATGCCGGGCAGCGTCTGGATCACGCGGATCGGATCGCCGAACGTGCCGGGCACGCTCGTCAGCTGCTGGCGCTGCAGCGTGCGGCGCGTGACCTCGAGCGTCTCGCGCTCGCCCTCGATCACGGTCTCGTACGGGTTGCCCCCGCGCGGCCGCATCCACAGCCGGACCTCGAGCTTCTCGCGCTTCTCGAGGGCGATCGGCCGCTCGAGCCGGTCGTACTTCTGATCGATCGCGAGGACCTGGTACGTGCCGGGCGCGACGCCATGAAAGTAGAAGGTGCCGTCGTCGCCGGAGACCGCATCGAGACCGAGCTCGGCGATCGACACGATCACGCCGGCGAGCTTGCGGCGCGTGCCCCGCTCGATGATCTCGCCCTCGATCGTGACCGGCAGATCCAGGTTGCCGGCGTGGTTCGGCGGGCCGGTGCGCACCTGCGACGGTGGCGGCGGCTCGGGTTCGGGCTCGGGCTGCTGCTCGATCACGAAGTTGATCGAGGTCTCGACGGTGATCGGCGCGGGCTTGCCGTCGATCTCGGCGGGCTCGAAGACGTACTGCATCGCGGCGGCGACCGCGGCCTCGTCGAAGCCGTCGCCGACCGGCGTGACGACGTCGACCTTCGTGACGATGCCGGTCGCGTCGATCGAGATCCGGACCTTGACCTTCGCCGTCTTGCCAGCGGCGAGCGCGGCCGGCGGGTACTCGGGCGCGACCGCCTGCAGCAGCTGCGGGGACTTGCTGACCTTGCCCGTCGGCGCGGCGGTGGGTGGCGGCGCGGGCTGAGCGTCGACCCGGGCAGCTCCAAGCGCGATCACCAGGATCGCGATGTACAGCCGGGGCATCGCCGGGAAGCCTAGCGCAGCTCTGCGGAAGACAACGCCCGACCTGCGCCGGATCGGTGCCGATCGCGGCGAAACCGACGGGCGCGGCGCGGGGGCGTCAGCTCTGCGAGCGGTCGCGGAGCTGGATCAGCAGCTTGTCATAGAGCCCGCGCATCGCCCCTTCGAGGGCCTCCTTGCGCAGGCTCGGCATGTACTTCGGATGAAACGTCTTGCGCGGGACCTGGACCTTGGCGCCGCCCGACACGAACGACAGCATCTTGCCGGTGTGATCCGAGATGGCGAGCCGGAGCTGCGCCTCGATCTGGATGTGCGTGCCGCCGGTCGTGACGTCGAGCTTGGTGACGGAGAGGTCGAGGTGCCGCTCGTGGAGGCCGAGCTTCTGCGCTGCGGCCGGGGCGGTGGCGAGCTGCGGATTCGCGCGGAACTGCGCCATCAGGAACTCGCGCAACACGCCGGCGTTGCTCTGCCGGGTCTTCTTGTCGGCGCGGCCCGGCGAGTCATCCGCCGAGGTGTTGATGAGCACGAGCAGCTCCGCTTGCGGCGCGAGCGCGCGGGGCTGGTTGCCGAAGCCGGCCCGCGTACGCTTCGCCGGCTGCTTGCTCGCGACGGGGGAGGCGACCGCGGGCCATGGATCGGGGAGCTGATTCGCCTTCGCGACCAGGACGGCGGCGCCGCGGGCGCGGGTGCGAACGTCGGCATCCATGTCATCGGTCGCGCTCGCCTTGAGCGCGGGGAGCGCGGCCTTGTGACCGAGCGTGCCGAGCGCGGCGGCGGCGACGGCGCGGACCTGGACGCTTGGATCAGCGAGCGCCGTGACCAGCGGCTTGAGCGCGCGCTTGTCGCCGAGCCGGGCCAGGGCGGCAACCGCCGACAGCCGCGCCTTGTCATTCGAGCTCGAGGCGAGCACCTGCGAGAGCTCGGCGACCCGATCGTTCGCGGCGGCGGGCGCGCCGTGCAGCACGATCGATCCGGCGAGGAGCGAGCTCACGAGCGCGGCGATCATCCGGCGACTCCGGCGGGTCCCGCCCGCGACGCCGAACGGCCGCGCAAGTGACTGCCCTGCCTGCCTCAAGACGCTTCGATTAGGCGCTCCGGCCGAGAACGAAGTCAATGTTTTCTAGCCGTGCGTTTCTGCGCTCACGGCATGCCGTGTATGTTGGAGTCAGTGACGATCTCCGACGGACATTTCCGCTTGGGCGTCATCGCCGGCGGTGTCGTGCTGGCTCTGGTTATCAGCTCGCTCCGGTTCTGCGGGAGCGTGTCAGTGCCGCCGAAGCCCGCGCCGCCGTCGAGCGCGGTCGGCACGACGAATCAGCTGATCTCGAAGTCGATCGCATCGCCGAGCGTGTACCGGGACTTCCTCGCACGTGATGCCTCCCTCGCGGCGGTGCCGGTGCCGACGATCCAGGAGATGTCACGCAAGCTGGCATTTCGTGGCGACGATGCGCGGCACGTGCTCGAGGTAGGTGCACCTGCGATCGATGCAGCCGGCTTGCGGATCGCGGCCGTGCGCGCCAACAACACCATCGCGATCGAGATCCAGAACACCACGAAGTCCGAGCTCGCCTACTTCATCAAGAGCGCACCGACGCCGAACATCAGCGGCTGCAACGCCGCGCGACCGCTGCCCCTCAACGTGAACGTGATCGAGAAAGGCGCAAAGGAGACCCGGGTCGAGTGCGTGTGGCGCGCCGGCATGGCGATCGCGGTGACGCACGTCGAGACGGTCGAGCTGTCGCCGCTGTCGGCCTACTACATGCGGCGGGTGCCGCCGGCGTTGCTCGGCGTCGATGACCGCGTGTCGCGGGGCCACGTCGCCCCCGGGCCGACCGGCGAGCGAGCCGAGAATTGCGCGGCCATGGTCAGCCAGGCGGTCCGGACCGGGCTCGAAAACGGCGAAATCGGCTGGAGAGATCTCGCTGACTTCTACTCACGCCATCGCTGCCAAACCTACAGCTTTCCGCTGTCATATCGAGCATTTACGCAAGATAACCAGCGCGCGATCCCGGCTGCTTCCGGCGGCATGTAACTGATACCACGGCGTTTTGCTTGCTATTGCCCACGCACGCCGCGTAGCCTATCAATACATTACGCGGAGTTACGGGTGACCAAGTCCGAGCTCATCGAGAAAATCTCAGAGACCCTGAAGCTGCCGGCGGGTAAGGCGGAGGCGATCGTCAACACCATCTTCGACTCGATGGTGAAGGCCCTGGAACGCGGCGAAGGCATCGAGATCCGCGGCTTTGGCAGCTTCACCGTCCGCAAGTACAAGGCCTACGAAGGTCGCAACCCTCGAACCGGCGAGACCGTTCACGTCGCGGAGAAGCGGCTGCCTTTCTTCAAGGTCGGCAAAGACTTGCGTGAACGCGTGAACGCCGGCCTCGGTACGCCGCTGCCCGCGGACCGCTCCGACGAGCCCGACGATACCGATCCGAACGAGCCCGACTACGACGACGAGGACTGAGGTTCAAGCGCTCGACGAGGAATCGCGGGGTTCCGCGATCGACCGCCGCTCGATCGGATCTGGATCTCGCGCGGTCGTCGAAGTTATCGGCAGGTATCGCGGAGTTCCGTCGATCACGCCGGTGTGGTTACGCGACCGGCCGCACCGTCGACCGTGACGATCGAGCCGTCGGTCAACAGCGACCATGCATCACGACAGCCGACGACACACGGGATGCCCAGCTCGCGCGCCATCGCGGCGCCATGATCGAGCGGTCCGCCGGTCTCGCTGACGATCGCGGCGCAACCCACCACGAACACCGCGAGGGCCGGGGTGATGGCGCGCGTGACGATGACGTCACCCGGCCCGACCGCCACTGCTGACGCCAGGGACCGAAACCGTACGACCCGGCCCGTGACCCGCGGTCCGGTGCCGACGCCGTGGAGGGCGCGCCGGGAGTCGGGAGCGTCACCACCGACGACACCATCGACGATCGGCGGCATCGCCCACCGCGCGGCCCGAGCGCTGGCGGCGCGCGCGGCGCCGGCCCGACGGTGGGCATCCTCGGGCGCGAGCGGTCCGGCCAGCTCCTCGAAGGCCAGCCAGAACACGTCGGCTTCGGGGATCGCCAGCTCGCGGGCGCGGCGGAGCAGGGCGGTCCGGACC
>JALZOI010000505.1 GCA_030857245.1 Myxococcota bacterium | reverse complement strand
GCTTGAGCATGACGGGGTAGCCGACGCGCTCGATGAACGCGTGGACCTCGTCGGCGGTCGCCGCCGCGGTGGACTCGGCGCACGGCACGCCGCCGGCCCGCAGGACCTCCTTCATCGCCGGCTTGTCGCGGCACAGGTACGCGGTGCGTGCGCTCGTGCCCGGGATCCCGGCGGCCTCGCGGACGTGCGCGGCCGGCATGATGTGGGCCTCGACCGTCGCCTCGAGCCGGTCGACGTGCTTGTGGCGCTGGAGGAACCGCACCGCCGCGAGCACCTGCGCCTCGTCGCACACGTTCGTGACCTGCTCGTAGTGCGTGAGCCAGTGCCGGAGCTCGTCGTCGAGCGAGTCCTTCGAGCCCTCGCCGATCGCGCTGATCGTGGCGCCGATCGCCGCGAGGCCCTTGATGAACTGCTTCTGGTTCGCGGGGAACCGCGGCTCGATGAAGACGATGTGCATCATGTTCTAGTGCCGTCCTGCGGCGGCGAGCTTGCCGTAGACGAGCTCGTAGAGCTTGCCCTGGGCATCCCACGAGAAGTCCTGCGCCATCCCGTTCTGCACGAGCTTCCGCCACTGCCGCGGATCGCGGTACGCGGTGAGCGCGGCCGTGATCGCCCAGCGCAGGCCGGCCTCGTCGTGGTGCTCGAACACGAAGCCCGTGCCCTGGCCCGAGCGCGCCTGCCAGGGCTTCACGGTGTCGGCGAGGCCGCCGGTGCGGTGCACGATCGGCACGGTGCCGTAGCGCAGGCTGTAGAGCTGGTTGAGGCCGCACGGCTCGTAGACCGACGGCATCAGGAACATGTCGGAGCCGGCCTCGATGAGGTGCGCGAGGTCGTTCTTGAAGCCCTGGTAGAAGCAGACCTGGCGCGGGAACGAGCGCTGCAGCCGCGTGAACAGATCCTCGAGCGCGGGCTCGCCGCTGCCCAGCACGACGAGCTGGAAGCCATGCTTGCGGAGCAGGTCGAACATCGCCGGATCGAGGAGCTTGAAGCCCTTCTGCCCGACGAGCCGCGACACGATGCCGATCACCGGCACGCCGGGCACGTAGGGCAGGCCGAGGCTCGTCAGCAGGTGCTCCTTGTCGCGCTCCTTGCCGGCGAGATCGTCGCGGCTGTACGCGTGCGGGATGTGGCGGTCATGCTCGGGCGACCACTCGTCGTAGTCGACGCCGTTGAGGATGCCGACGACGGTCGCCGAGCGCGCGCGCAGGAAGCCGTCGAGGCCGCCGCCGTAGGTCTCGCCCTGGATCTCGCGCGCGTACGTCGGGCTCACCGTGCTGACGCCGTCGGCGTAGAGGATGCCCTGCAGCAGGAAGTTGAGCCGCCCCGCCTTCATCAAATCCTGGTGGAACAGGTGCGAGACCGCGCCGAGGTTGGTGTCGGGACCGACCTCGACGGGGAAGCTGCCCTGGTACATCAGGTTGTGGATCGTGAGGAGCGAGCGCGTCCTCGCGAACCGCGGGTCCTTCGCGAACAGCGTCTTCACGATCATCGGCAGCAGCGACGCCTGCCAGTCGTGGCAGTGGATGATGTCGGGCGCGAAGTCGAGCCGCTGGCAGAGCAGCAGCGCGGCGTACGACAGCGCGAGGAACCGGCGGTGCTCGTCGGGATCGCTCGTGTAGAGCCGGCCGCGCGCGTAGAGGGCGGGGCAGTGGACGAAGTAGACCGGCGCGGGGCCGGCGACCACGAACACCTTCGCCTGGTAGCGGTGCGTGCCGAGCGGGATCTCGAGATCGAGGAGGGCCTCGAAGGTCGCGCGCTTGGTGTCGACCGTGTCGTAGAGCGGCAGCACGACGCGGGCATCGTGACCGGCGCGCGCGAGGTACGCGGGCAGCGCGGCCATCACGTCGGCGAGGCCTCCGGTCTTGGCATACGGCGCCATCTCGGAGGCAACGAACAGCACGTTCACGGGAGCACCGACGTTACCACTACCACCAGCGACGGAGCGCGGCGGCGAGCGGAACTGCGAGGAGGTCGACCTTGGCCGCGGCGATCCGCATCTCGGCGAAGGGTTCGTAGGGATCGGCGACCAGGTCGCGGCGGACCTCGAGGCACAGCGTGCGGCCCGGGCGGGCCATCACGTGACCCCACGCCAGCGTGCTCGGGTGCAAGGGATAGGTGGCGCCGTCGGCGACCACGAAGCCGTGCGCGGCGACTGCATCGCGGAGCGTCGCCACGACCGCGGCCGGCGCGTGATCCGTGCCATCGAGCGCGCGGCTGATGACGTCGAGCTCGGGGCGCAGCGGCCAGGTCGGTTCGACGTCGGGCAGGTACGCGGCGCGCAGGCTCTGCACGATCGCGAGATCGACCTCGACCTCGACGGTGCGCGGCGCGTAGGTGTGGAGCAACAGCATGGCGCCATCGGGCGCGAGCTGCGCCAGCGCGGCCGCCACGGCGCTGACGTACCCGTCGTAGGCCGCCCGCAGCATCCCGCGATCCTCGGGGGTCGTGATCCACGGCATCAGGCCGGGGCTCACGCGGCCGGCCTTGAAGTCCTCGGCCGACGCATCGATCTGGCGGTTGCAGTCGATGAAGGTCCGCGGGATCCGGCAGCGCAGCACCGCGGCCGATCGGGTCGGCTCGGCAGCCACGAAGCGCTGTGCGGTCGCGAGCCCGAGCTCGGGGGCGCCGGCGTCGGTGTTGACGTGGAAGAAGTCGGCGAGCCCGTCGGGCAGCGGGCTGGTCAGCCGCGCCGCGAGCCGCGCGTAATCGGCGGTCCGGGTCGCGCCGTGCGGGATCTCGATGACGAGATCGAGCGGGGCATCGGCCGCCGCCTGCGCACCGCGGAGGACCTCGATGTCGATGACGTCGGGGATCGAGACCAGCGGCGACATGGCGGCGCACTCTGGACGGAACCGCCGGGCCGGCGCAACGACAAAACGTCGCCCGTTCGCGCGCCGTTTGCGTCGCCCGTGCCGCGGCGCGCGCGGTCAGTGCCGGGGCGCCGGCCCCTCGCTCGACGGGGTGCGCGTGCGCGCGCCGAGCGCCGCCGAGTCATAGTAGGTGCGGAAGCTGCGGACGGCGGTGCCATCGTGCTCGACGAGGCTGACGCCCCGGTACGTGATCGGCGAGCCCGATGACAGGGTGCCCTCGGTCACCCACTCGAGGATCGCGAGGCCATCGAGGTTGGTGACCTTCTCGAACCGCGAGCGAAGCTGACGGAACGCGAAGAGGTACTCGCTCCAGAACCGGCGTGCGCCCTCGACACCGTGCATGGGCTCGTCGTGGATGAACGAGCGCAGCTCGGCGTCGTCGCGGAACAGGGCGACGAGGGCGTCGGGGGCGTGCTCCTGCTCGGCGCGGGTGAGGGCAGCGATGAAGCGGTCGGCCATCGAATCGGCGGTCATGCCGGCGAGGCGATGCAGTGGTCATGCCCCGGGGCGCGGCGACGCCAGGACGAACGCGCGAGGCGATCGGCGGGCTCGCGTGGTGGCGCCTACGGCTTCTTCGGGGCGGGCTCGGGCTCGGGATCCGGCTGGTCTCGGTCCCGGATCGCGCGCCAGACCCGGCTCAGCAGGGCGAACGGCGACCCGACCTCGAAGCTATCGGCGGCGAACCTCCGGACCTCGTTCTCGAGCGCGAAGGACGCCGGGCTGGTCCGGCCCTGCAGCACGCCGGCGAGCTCGTCGCGATCGAACCAGAAGCCATGGCTCGTGCACCGATCGAGCGGGATGTGGTTGAGCGCGAACGCGTCCATCCGCGTCTCGCAGCGCGGGCAGCGGCGGTCCGCCGCCGGCAGCGGCGTGAGGCGCTCCTCGAGCGCCATCGGCTCGCGCGGATCGATGCTGCGCAGCATCTCGGCGAGCTCGTCGCGCGTCACCATCACGCCTGCGCAGCCCGCACAGAACAGGCGCGCGCCGTGGGGATCGAGTGGCGCTCGACACGCGGGACACCCGAGGCGCTCGTCGGTCATGCGCCGAGCATAGGCGAATCGGGCGGAGGCGAGCGGCCACCGTCACGCGCTCGGGGCGCGCTCGCTGAGCAGCGCAAAGCTACGGCCGCGCGCTCGCGGCCTGCGAACGTCGCCGGGGTGGCGCGGCCAGCCAGCCATCGATCGTCGCCGTCAGCGCGGCATCGGTGCGAGCGGCGATCACGCGCGCCCGCCGGAGCATCGCGTGCGCCTCGGCGCGGCGCCCGACCTCGAGCAGGCCGTGACCCATCGCGGCGAGTGCTTGGCCGAGCACGGGATGCGTCCCTCCGAGCGAGCCCTCGAGCAGCGGGATCGCGCGCCGGTGGTGTGACAGCGCCTCGGTGTAGCGGCCGGCGTCCGCGAGTGCGTTGCCGAGGTTGACGTGCGCGATCGCGGTGTCGAAATGGCGCTCGCCCTGGTGCTGCACGCGGAGCGCGAGGCAGCGCTCGAACATCTCGATCGCCCGCACGTGCTCGCCCGCGCTGGACCGGAGCTTCGCGAGGCCACTCAGCGCATCCGCGGTCACGACCGGAGCCTCGTGCCCCGTCGCGATCACGTGCTCGAACGCCTCGGCTGCCTCCGCGGTCTTGCCGAGGTTGCCCAGCGACACCCCGAGGTTGTTCCGGATCATGAGGACCCGCGGGTTGGC
Organism: Myxococcota bacterium; assembly: GCA_030857245.1. Classification (GTDB taxonomy): domain Bacteria; phylum Myxococcota_A; class Polyangia; order Haliangiales; family Haliangiaceae; genus JABFXX01. The sequence goes on along the minus strand of JALZOI010000505.1, from coordinate 1,178 downwards.
GCTGCCCCAGGCGGGCGCGAGGATCGCGAGCGCCGACGTCGTCTCGACGACGGACCGGGCGTGATCGCCCATGCTCTCGGTGACCGCGGCGACGTTCACGCGTGCCTGTGCGGTCAGGGGATGCAACGGGCCGTGGACGCGCTGCTGGGTCGCGAGCACGCGCTCGTGCGACGCGAGCGACGCCGCGTACTCGCCTTGCGACTGCAGCACGTTCGCGTAGTTGGTGAGCGTCGTCGCGCCGTCCGGCGAGTCCTTGCCGTACACGGCTTCCGCCAGGTGGATCGCGCGCTCGAGCGACGCCCGGGCTGCGACCAGATCGCCCTTCGCGCGCTGCACCACGCCGAGGTTGCTCTCGAGCTTGAGCTCGAGGACTGGCGGCGATCCCGCACGCACCAGGGCGATGCGAGCCGGGTCGACCAGCGCGAGCGCCTCCGCGGGGCGGCGCGCCATCGCACCGATGACGTGGATCAGCGCGCCCCAGATCCGGACGATCTCCGCGTCGTCGCCGGCGCGCGCCGCCTGCGCGAGGGCCGCGCGCAAGCTCGCCTCGGCGGCCGCGGCGTCACCGGTCCGGATCTGGAGGAGCGCCTGGAGCCCGAGCACCTCGACGGCGAGCGGGGGATGATCGATGGTCGCCTGATCGCGTGCGAGCTGGACGGCATCCGCGAGCGCTGTCTTGTAGTTGCCGAGGTCGTGTTCGGCCTTCAGCGTCGCGGCGCGCTCCTCGAGCACCGCGAGCTCCTGCCGGCGAGCCGGTTCGAGCGGACGAGGCGTGGTCTCGACGCGGAGCTCGGCCGCCATGCAGTCACTCACCGGCGCGAGCGCGAGGGCTGCCGGTCCCGAGCGTTCGATCTCGCCGGCGCTCGGCGTGGTCGCGAGCACGGTGGTGAGCGCGGCGAAGCCGCGGCGGCGGTGCTCGAGGCACGCGACCCGGCGATCGAACAGCGTGTCGGATTCGACGTGCCGCACGCGGTTGGCCTCGCAGGCTCCCCGGTGGGCACCGATCCACGTCGTGGCGTACTGGTCGAAGGCGGTGCTCACGCGCTCGGCCGCGGCCGGCGCGTACGGCTGGTCGACGGCCGCGAACGCACGCTCCAGCTCGGCTCGGCGGGCAGGGCTCCAGCTCGTCGCCAGCTCGGCCGCACCACCGCCGCACGGGTCGGCGGCGCGCTCGGGGA
>JALZOI010000504.1 GCA_030857245.1 Myxococcota bacterium | reverse complement strand
ACCCAGCAGCCGATCGCGCCCGCGCCGAACACGGCCAGCCGCGGCGCGGTCACGCGAGGACCTCGGGGCCGAACCGCCCTACAAGCTCCACGACGCGCATGGGGCGACGGTACCCCGCCGCGCCCGCGCCGCGCGGTTGCCGGACGTCGGAGCGTAAGGGCGACCGCTCGGCCTCGTTGCTCCATCCGACGGCGCCGAATCCGGTGCGCGTCTCTCAGGAGGAGCTCGCATGTCTCGCATCTCCGTTCGCGGCACCCGTGCCGCAACGCTCGTGGTCCGTCCCGTCGCCAGGCCCGTCGCCAGGCCCGTCGCCAGGCCCGTCGCCCGGCGCGTTGCCTGGCCCGTGCCCCGGCTCGTCACCTTGCTCGTGACGTTGCTCGCGGTCACCGGCGCGTGCGCCGGCCGCAGCAAGCTGGCGTCGGCACCGATGGCCGCGGCGGCGCCGATGGCGAGCGCTCCGGCGCCACCGCCGCTCGATCGCTCGCTGTTCGCGCGCGATCCGCAGGGCCAGCTCTCCGAGGAGGCGCTGCAGAAGATCCTCGCGGCGCCCATCGAGCTCGAGCTGCCCGCGCGCGTCGGCGTGATGCCCGTCGTCACCGCCGCGGACTGGCGGGGGCCGAGCCCGAGCCACGCGGTGCCGGCCGGGGTCGGCGCGCTGGTCCACCGGCTGCGCCGTGACGCCGCGTTCTCGCTCGTCACGCAGACGATGGTGATCCCGTCCGGCGCCCTCGGCATGGAGGCGCTGCGCGAGGTCGCGGCGCGCTACCGGCTTCGCTACGTGATCCTGTATCGCGAGGTGCTCGCGAAGCAGCGCCGGCTCGGATCGTGGGCCTGGGGTTACGCGACCGTGTTCGGCGCCCTGTTCCTGCCGGGCCAGCGTCAGGAGGTCTACGGCTACATCGAGGCGACGATGTTCGACGTCAAGACGGGCCTCCTGATGTTCACCACGCGGCGCTCGATCCAGGCAACGCAGACGACGAACCAGTGGAACAAGCAGGAGAAGCTCGAGCGCCTCGCGGCCGAGGCGACGAGCCGGTACGCGCCCTTGCTCGCGTTCGACGTGCTCGCGGATCTTCGCCAGTTCGCGGCCGCCGCGGTCGCCGAGCAGGCGCTCCGGCGCGGTCCCGGCGCCGACGCGCTCGTCACGCTACCGGGGGCCGGCCCGTCCGTGGCGACCGACGCGCCGTGACGGGGGACGAGTCGCGGCGTGCTCAGGGCTTCGCGCCGCCGGTGATCCACCGCAGGATCAGCTTGTAGTCAGGATCGTTCGCATCGAGGAACGACGCATTCGGATGGTTCTGCGGCGGCGTCGGCTCGTAGAGCGGCTTGGTCAGCAGCAGCGACGCAGCGGGCGCCGCGAGATCGATCGCCGCGGCCGCCGTGATCGCGGCGAGCGCCGCGGTCGCGCCGCCATCGAGCACGAGCACGCCACCCGCCGAACCATTCGCGGTGTGGCAGTTCGCGCAGCCCAGACCGCCGTTCGCCGCGGTCTGCAGCCGAGGATAGACGTCCGTGGCGAACGTCGGGTCGATGACCGCTGCGCCCGGGATCGGTCCCCCGGCCGCGGTGACCACCGCGCCGTCCGGGCTCGCGGTGACCTCGACGACCGACGTCGTGGTGCCGCCCACCCCATCGGGGTAGGTGACCTTGAACCGGAACGTCCCCGGCGGGACATCGAGGAACGCGACCCGCGACGTACCGGCGGACGTCTGCGAGAGCGTCAGTGCGGGATCGATATCGCCCTGCGTACCGAAGAAGTGCGGCCCGATCACGCCGGGCACCGGCTGATCCGCGAGGTCGGTGAGCTCGATGGCGGCCTTCGTGACGCCGACCAGCGGCTGGCCGGTCGCATCCTCGAGCTCGGCGGCGAGGAAGGCCTTGCCCGCGGTCACCGGCTTGCCGTCGCTTGCATACTGGCGGTTCACGTCGGCGAACGACATCACGTAGACGTTCTGCACGACCGCTTCGTCCCGCACGCTGGTCGCGAGGTTACGGGTCGGCCGGTAGCTGGGCCGGGTCACCAGGAGGTAGAGGGTCGAGGCGGTCGGCACGTCGAGCTCGTAGCTGCCATCGGTGGCGCTGGTCGCCATCTGGACCGCCGCGATGCCATCGGTGGTGACCGTCGACTCGGGCAGCGGGGTGGCGGGGACGAAGAAGTCCAGCGTCTTGCCGCTGACCTTGTGGACGACCTCCGGGCCCGGGTCGCCGGGCCCGCTGTCCGCTCGCGGAGGCGCATTCGGCGGCGCCTCTCCGGCACAGCCCACGATCACGAGGAACCAACATAGTCGACGCATAGGGTCTCCCGACCTGACGGGTGATGGAGCAATCAAGATGGGTGCCACCGGTGCGGCCCTACATTCGGTGTGTTGCGGCGGCGGTGCGTGGGGGATTCGCCCCGGGGGTGGGGCCCACACCCTCCACCGCGTCTTGCCGGGATCATACCCCACGAGTATGGTGCGCCATGCTCGAGGACAACCTTCGAGAGGCGCTCACCTTCGACGACGTCCTGCTCGTCCCCGGCTACAGCGAGGTGATCCCGCGCGATGTCGATGTGGCGACCCGGCTGACTCCGGCGATCCCGCTTCGCATGCCCCTGGTCAGCTCGGCGATGGACACCGTCACCGAGTCGGCCACCGCGATCCGCATGGCCCGCGAGGGTGGCATGGGGTTCATCCACAAGAACCTGACGATCGAGGAGCAGGCCCGCGAGGTGCTCCGGGTCAAGAAGGCGCAGTCGGGGATCGTCGTCGATCCGCTGACGATCGCGCCGGGCCGCACGCTCGAGGAGGCGCTCGCGTTGATGCGGCACCACCGGATCAGCGGCCTGCCCGTCGTCGATGACGAGAAGCGCCCGCTCGGGATCCTGACCAACCGCGACGTCCGCTTCGAGAAGCGGCTCAGCCTGCAGGTCGGCGAGCTGATGACGAAGAACCCGGTGACGGTGAAGGATGGCGTCGCGATCGACGAGGCCAAGGAGATCCTCCACAAGCATCGCATCGAGAAGCTGCTCGTCGTGGACGGGCAGGGGCGGCTCAAGGGCCTCATCACGATCCGCGACATCGAGCAGGCCGAGGAGCATCCGGCGGCCGCCACGGACGAGATGGGCCGGCTCCGGGTCGGCGCCGCGGTCGGCGTCGGCGGGGACCGCGTGCAGCGCATCGAGGCGCTGATCGCCGCGGGGTGCGACGTGATCTGCATCGACACGGCGCACGGCCACTCGGCCGGCGTGCTCGCCGCGTGTCGCGAGACCCGCAAGCAGTTCCCGAAGGTTCAGCTCGTCGCCGGCAACGTCGCCACCGCGGCGGCGACCAAGGCGCTGATCGAGACCGGCGTCAACGCGATCAAGGTCGGCGTCGGGCCCGGCTCGATCTGCACGACGCGGATCGTCGCGGGCGTCGGGGTCCCGCAGCTCACCGCGATCGCGGACGCGGTCGCCGCGGCCAAGGGCACCGGCGTCGCGATCATCGCCGACGGCGGCATCAAGTTCTCGGGCGACGTCGCGAAGGCGCTCGCGGCGGGCGCCGACACCGTGATGATCGGGTCGCTGTTCGCCGGCACCGACGAGGCGCCCGGCGAGATCATCTTGTATCAGGGCCGGACCTACAAGTCGTACCGCGGCATGGGCTCGATCGGCGCGATGAAGGAGGGCTCGAAGGATCGCTACTTCCAGTCCGATGTCGAGACGCCGCAGAAGCTCGTGCCCGAGGGCATCGAGGGCCGGGTGCCGTACAAGGGCCCGCTGCGCGAGTCGATCTACCAGCTGATCGGCGGCCTGCGCTCGAGCATGGGCTACCTCGGCTGCGCGACGATCGCGGAGCTCCACGCCAACGCGCGGTTCGTGAAGATCTCGTCCGCGGGCCTCCGCGAGAGCCACGTCCACGACGTCATCATCACGAAGGAAGCGCCGAACTATCGCGTCGAGTGATCGCGCGCTGGCTTCGCTGTGTCCCGCTTCGCTGTGTCCCGCTCCGCAGTCTCCCGCTCCGATAACGCCATGGCCCATCAGCTCGTCCTCGTCCTCGATTTCGGATCGCAGTACACCCAGCTGATCGCGCGCCGGATCCGCGAGCAGGCGGTCTACTGCGAGATCCACCCGTACACGATCGCCACCGACCCGGAGCTCCAGCAGATCCGCGCGCTCAAGCCGACCGGCATCGTGCTGTCGGGCGGGCCCGCATCGGTCTACGGTGAAGGCGCTCCGACGATCGCCGCGGCAATCTACGACCTCGGGATCCCGGTGCTCGGCATCTGCTACGGCGCGCAGCTCACGGCGAAGCTGCTCGGCGGGGACGTCCGCCCGGCCGATCGCCGCGAGTACGGGCGCGCGGCCGTGACGGTCAAGCAGACCGACGGCGTGTTCAAGACCGTGCCCGCCGGCGACGAGCTCTCGGTGTGGGCGTCGCACGGCGACCACGTCGAGGCGCTGCCGCCCGGGTTCGTGCACACCGCCGAGTCGGCGAACTGTCGGTTCTCCGGGTTCGCCACCGCGGCGGACAATCCGCGGCGGATCCACTGCGTGCAGTTTCATCCCGAGGTGGTCCACACCCCGCGCGGGGCGGAGCTGCTCGGCAACTTCCTGTTCGCGATCTGCGGCGCCCGCGGCGACTGGTCGATGGCGTCATTCGTCGACGAGTCGATCGCCCGGATCCGCGCGCAGGTCGGCGAGGACGGCCGGGTGATCTGCGGGCTGTCGGGTGGCGTCGACTCGAGCGTCGCGGCCGCGCTGATCCACCGCGCGATCGGCGACCGGCTGACGTGCATCTTCGTCGACAACGGCGTGCTCCGCAAAGGCGAGCGCGACTACGTCGCCGCGATCTTCCGTGACCACTTCAAGGTCGACCTCCGCGTCATCGACGCCGAGCAGCGCTTCCTCGACAAGCTCGCCGACGTCACCGACCCCGAGCGGAAGCGGAAGATCATCGGCTACGAGTTCATCGCCGTGTTCGACGAGGAGGCGAAGACCATCGACAACGCCCGCTTCCTCGCGCAGGGCACGCTGTATCCCGACGTCATCGAGTCGGTGTCGTTCAAGGGCCCGTCGGCCGTCATCAAGAGCCACCACAACGTGGGCGGGCTGCCCGCGCACATGAAGCTGAAGCTCGTCGAGCCCCTCCGCGAGCTGTTCAAGGACGAGGTCCGCCAGCTCGGCCTCGAGCTCGGGCTGCCGAAGCACATGGTGAGCCGCCAGCCGTTTCCCGGTCCCGGGCTCGCGGTGCGCTGCCTCGGCGCCCTGACGAAGCCGCGGCTCGACGTGCTGCGCCTCGCCGACGCGATCATCGACGAGGAGATCCGCGCCGCCGGGCTGTACGACTCGATCTGGCAGTCGTTCGGCGTGCTGCTGCCGGTGCGCTCGGTCGGCGTCATGGGTGACGAGCGGACCTACGAGGAGGCGCTCGCGCTGCGCGCCGTCCACTCGCGCGACGGCATGACCGCCGACTGGGTCCAGCTGCCGTACGACCTGCTCGCGCGGATCTCGACCCGCGTCGTCAACGAGGTGCGCGGCATCAACCGCGTCGTCTACGACATCACGAGCAAGCCGCCGGGAACGATCGAGTGGGAGTAGGGCGCACCGGCCCCCCGGCCCGCGGCGTGCTCGGCGGTGGCTTCGCTGCCACCGTGCTCGCCGTGCTGACGGCGGGAGCCCCGGCCGCGCGCGCGGACATCGATTGGGCGAACGGCCTCGTCACCGCCGAGGGCATCGGCATCGCGAGCCGCACCGCGCCAACGCCCGCGGC
>JALZOI010000067.1 GCA_030857245.1 Myxococcota bacterium | reverse complement strand
GCGCTGATCCGACCGAGCACCGCCGTGCCCGCAGCGCGGGACCGGCTCAGCCCCGCGCCGGGACCTGCGGCGAGCGCGAGGTCGCGCCGGTGGTCGCGGCGCCCGCGAGCTCCTGCGCGATCCCCTCGAGCCGGTCGTACGCGATGTCCGCACCGACCTCCATGCCCGAGGCGATCACGCCGTCGCGCGCCTCCTGGTTCGGGAACACCTGGAGGGCCTCGTAGTGGGTCTGGCCGTCGCGCTCGACGAACGTGGCCGTGATCGTCGACTCGACGTCGGGAAACGGCTCGAAGATCTCGGTGTGATCGAGGCGGTCCGGCGCGTCGATCTTCGTGTACACGCCGTGGAACGCGACCTCGCCGCCGTCCTCGCCGACCATCACGTAGCGCCAGTGGCCCCCGACGCGGAGGTCGATCTCGCAGACCGGCATCGTGTAGCCGTCCATGCAGCACCACCAGCGGCGGACGTGCTCGGGCTTCGTGAGCGCCTCGAAGACCAGGTGCTTCGGCGCGTCGAACCCGCGCCGGTAGCGGATCTCCGTCGGCGACGGCAACGTGACCTCGAGCTTGCGACTACCTCTTTGTGCCATGACGCTTCTCCTTGTCCTTGTCCTTGTCCTTGAGCTCTTCGAGCAGGGTGTCGAGGTTCGCGAAGCGCGCTTCCCACATGTCCGCGTAGCGCTCGAGCCAGCTCGTGGCCTCGCGCAACGCACCCGGCACGAGCCGACACGGGCGCCGCTGGGCGTCCCGGCCGCGGGCGACCAGGCCCGCACGCTCGAGCACCTTGAGGTGCTTCGAGATCGCGGGCTGGCTGATCGCGAACGGCTCCGCGAGCTCCGTCACGGACGCGTCGCCCTTGGCCAGGCGCGCGAGGATCGCGCGACGGGTCGGATCGGCGAGCGCCGCGAAGGTGGCATCGAGTCGCTGGGGTTGCATGGTGTTCCAGAACCTCTCGGTTGTATAACCTGATGGTTGTATAGGGCGGCGTCCGCGGCCTGTCAAGCGTGGCGATTCCCGGCCGCGTGCCCTCAGGCTTCGTCGTATGCGTCGTCGTCGTCGTCGTCATCACGCGACGGCGGTGCCGGGATCGCGACGTCCCGCGCGCCGCGACGCCGATCGTGGGCGACGACCTCGCGCGCGAGCTCGCGGAGCATCGCGCGCCCGTCGTCGGTGACGAAGGTCTGCGAGACGTCGATCGTGGCGAGGCTCGGGAACGCGGCGCGTTCGCGGAGCAGCGTGCGGCAGCCGGCATCGGTCAGCGTGCCGCGCGCGAGCGACAGGCGGTGGAGCTGCGGCGCGAGCGGCGACGCGGCGATCACGGCGCACGCCAGGTCGGCAAAGCCGCAGTTGATGAGCGCGACGTCGCCGAGCGTCACCAGGTCGGCGCGCGCGAGCACCGCGGCGATCGCGCCGGGGTCGTGTCCGTGCCAGATGCGCAAGGTCTCGAGGGTCGGCCACCGCGCCGTCGCGACGTCATGCAGCACGCGGGCGGCGCGGGCTCCGCTGCCGGGATCGAGCTGGATCGACGCCTCGCGCAGGTTCGGCAGGTCGATCAGTCCGAGCGACCGTGGCCGGCCCGCGATCACGAGGTGCGTGAGCTGGGGGACCGCAGGCCAGATCGCGCCGAGCGCGCCGAGCTCCGCGGCCCGCAGCGGCGACCACAGATCGACCGCGCCGAGGTGCAAGCGCCGGAGGGGCAGGGGCGCGTGCGCCGCCAGCGTCGCGGCGACGAGCTCCATGCCGTCACGCACGAGGCCGGGCTCGATGACGAGCCGCGTGAGGAAGCGCGCCGACGGCAGCTCGAGCAGGGCAGCGAGCGCGTCGGCGGGATCGGGCTTGCCGTCCTCGGGTACCCAGAGCTCGAGCTCGGCCGCGCCGATGAAGCCACACCGCCACGCGAGCCGCAGATCGGTCTCGCGCTCGGGCGACCACAGCGCCTGGAGCGCGCCGAGGTACGTCGCCCGGTTCGCGCGGATGTGCGCAGCGGCCGCGTCGGAGATCCGATGGTCGCCCGGATGCTCGTCGCCCGTCGCCTGCAGCGCGATCAGCTCGCCGCGCGGATCGTCGCGCATGAGCAACCAGTCGCCGTAGACGCGGTACGGCATCGGGTCCTCGGGATCGATCGCGATCGCGGCGAGCAGCGCGGCTTCGGCGTCCACGCTGACAGTCTACGGCGCGCGGCCTCCGCGGCAGCATGCGCGGAGGGCGCACGTCCGGCCGCTCGGGCCCGTCGGATCGGGTGCCCGCGCTGCGCCGGGACGGCGATGCGGAGGCACCGGACGCGGGCATCACCGACGGGCGGGTTTGCCGCCTTGACCGCCGTCGCGCTCCGCGCTACTCCACCCTCCTCGACGGGGGTTTAGCTCAGCGGGAGAGCATCGGCTTTGCAAGCCGAGGGTCTGGGGTTCGATCCCCCAAACCTCCACGTAGTTAGGAGATTCAGGGCACTACTGCCAACCGATCGCCAACCGGTCGCCGTGCTGCCTACCGCACGCGGAGCTTCAACCGTAGCTGGGTCTCGGCGGCCGGCTTCGCCTGCCGCTTCGGCAGCTGCCGCCGCATCACGCCGCGCATGAACCTCATCGCGAGCTCGGCGCATGACCCCGGCCCACCGATCCTGACGCCGCGCCGTTCGCGTCTGGCTCGATCTTGATGGCCACCCGAGCATCAAGATCGCGGCGTAGGTTCGTCGACCCACGCGGCACGAGCGCGCTGGTGGAGATCCTCGACATGGTGTGCTCGCAAATCGAGCGCATGGAACCCGACTCGGAACCGTAGGCCGTCGCGGTCGCGCGGGTATCCCGTCAGGGCTGCGAAATCTCCCACCCGACGATCGGCAATGGTGCGATCCTCGCGCTGTGATCCAATCCATAGCATCGGTGCTCGCGATGCTGATCGTGGGCTGCGGCGATCCTAGTTGCGACATGCGACGCGTGGTCGATCGCTTCACCGACGCGTCGATGCGCGATTGCGGGGACCTGCCGCTGTGGACGACACCGGGAGGCGTCGTCGAGCCGGCATATCGCGCCGGTAATGATTGTGTGGCACAGAGCATCCAAGCCCAACAGCCGTTCGTCGTGCAGTGGGATGTACCGTCGATCGACTCCAACTCGTCGGCCGCGTACCTGGGTGCGTCCGTCGATGGTCGATACACAGTCACGTTTTTTGAGGCCGCGGGCCTAGGTCGGCAGACCACTGGACGATCCTCGTGCTCGGCTCTCGAGCCGACAGCAACGTGCGACCTTAACCAGCTGCTCGGTTCGCTTTGCTTCGAGTGCGTCGGACCGATCCAGCTCGACGTGTGCCGCGCGGACTAAGCCTTTCCCGCATCGAACGTGCGAACCATCTCATCGGCGAGCCCGTCCGTCGCCGCGCGGACACAGAACGTTCGTGATCGGGTCCATGGCCAGCGTTGGACGTGCTTCCGGTGGGCCGTGGACAGGCTGAGGATCCGGCCGACCAGCCGGCACCAGGTGCTGATCAACCTGAAGAACGCCGCGTATGCCTGGCGGCAGATGATGTTCTATCTGAGCTTTGAAGAGGACATGCCTGGCTTCCTGCGCTGGGTACGCGCCGAGGTGGAGAGCCGCAGCTTCCGCCGCTTCGACCCCGTGCTGCGTGGCCTCGAACTGGCGGCGAGCGGCCTCGCGTCGAACGAGGCTGCATTCGCGAGCGGCGGTGGGCGCGTGTTCACCGGCTGGTCGACGGATGGTCACTGGCTGTCCCCGACGTGACTGAACCAGGGGTCCGCGCTGTGGCTCATCCACGATGCGCCGCTGCTCGCCGTCCGGTGCGTCGCCGCAACCTCCAGCCGAGTCAGGCACGGCTCGTGCGAGCACGAGCGTGCATGAGCCGACGCGTAGGACAACTCGGTGTGGTGTGGTTCTAGGCGATGGGATGCCGTGCCAATGGTGACGCGAATCATCGATGACCATCGCCGCGTGCGCGAGCGCGGCCGACTCGGGATCCCGGCGCGTCCCTCGCCATCCTCGACGACAGCAACCCGCGCGGCATGTGCTCGGCGAGCCAGCGCTCGCCATCCTCGCGGGTAACGCTTGCCACCGTGCGGACGGCGTGGACCTTGGGTTCTGCCACGCCGCCATCGCGGGATCGATCAGCTCGCTCGCGTCGCGGCTCCATTCGCGCCATGGCTTAGACTCGCCGCATGGGACTCTTGACCTTCAGCATCAACGTCACCCTCGACGGCTGCGTCGACCACCAGGAGGGCATCGCCGACGACGAGACCCACGCCTTCTTCACGGGCGTCATGGACGAGGGCGGGGCGATGCTGTGGGGCCGCGTCACCTACGAGATGATGGAGAGCTACTGGCCGGCGGTCGCTCGCGGCGACGAGGAGGCGCCGCCCGCGATCCGCGAGTGGGCGGTCAAGCTGGAGGCCAAGCCGAAGTACGTGGTGTCGTCGACGCGCAAGGACTTCCCGTGGACCAACAGCCACCACCTCGCGGGCGACCTGCGCACGGGCGTGCAGCAGCTCAAGGACGCGACCCCGGCCGGCGTGCTCCTCGGTAGCGGCACGCTCGCGACCGAGCTGGACCGGCTGGATCTGATCGACGAGTACAAGTTCCTCGTCCACCCCAGGATCGCCGGCCACGGCCCGACCCTGTACCAGAGCGGGGTGCCCAGCACGCGACGGCTCGAGCTGATCTCGGCGAAGCCGCTCCGCAGCGGCGCGGTCGCCATGCACTACCGGCGCGCGCGCTGACTCGGAGCAGGCTCGACGGTGCGGCCCCGGCGTCGTAGTTGACGACCACGTGTGCAGCGCTCGCCGAGCCGACCCGGCGCGCGATCATCGCTCGCCTCGCGAAGGCGCAGGCGCGGCGCCGTGGAATCGTACGGTTGACGCAGCGCAGTCCAGGGGCGCCGCTGGCGTCACACCGCACGTGCGACGGGTCTGCGGGCCGCGTGCGAAGGGGTCGCAGTGCTCCCTCCTGGCAGCTCCAGCCGTGCGGACACGGCCTCGTCGCGTCGCAATCCGGGCGCTCGCTGCACCTCGCAGGCGCTGCCGCCGCAGTCGCGATCGAGCTCGCCGGGCGGTCGCAGCCGAGTCGCGGACCCGACACGCCATGAAGTCGAGACAGCGCGCGTCGGCGCCGACGCGATCGCAATCCATCTCGCAGCTGTGCGGCGGGGATCGCACGCACGTGCCGGCGCCGCCGAGACCGGGAGGGTCAGCGACAGCGCCGGCCCCGCGCCAGCAGGCGCGCAGCCGCGTTGCTGTCCATCGCGGTGCATCCCGCTGCGTCGAGCGGCGCGCACGGCCACGAGCAAACGACCTCGTCCGGATCACGCAGAGACCACATCACCAGGCGTGCGCGCGGTCAAGGGTAGTTTGGCGAACTAACTATTACACCAGTTTTAGGCTCATCTGGAAGGAGTAGTGGCCACCTGGCGACTCGACCATCCATGGCGTGAGGCGCGCTCGTCAACTTGTCCAGCGACGTCACCTCGCGTGGAGGGATCCTGGCGCTGGCCCCGGCGTTGCTAAACGTCGCTGCGGCGCAGCGTCCCCGCGCCCATCACCACGGAGCCCGTCATCATGGAAACTGCGAGAGTCGTCATCCTCACCTTGATCGTCCCCTTCCTCGCGCTTCAGGGTGCGTGCGCCGAGGGCACCGCCACGTCCGAGCTCGGCACCCCCGGCGAGCTCGATGCCGAAGCCATCTGTGAGCTGGAAACCCTGGACAACTGCGAGCCCGATGGCTCCAGCGACACGGGGGCACTCGCTCGAGCTTCCGGCGGCTGCAGCGCGAGCTTTGCCGCTTGCGTGACGGGCGGGGGTGGCGGTGCTTGCGCGACTCGCTGGTGCACCGGCGCGTGCGTGAACGAGGTCGCGTCCTGCGTGCGTGGAGGCGGCGGCGTCGCCTGTTCCAATCGCTGCACGGGACACTCGTGCACTCCGATGGAGGTCTGGACGGAGATCTGGACGTGGGAGTGCGGCTTTCCGTATGGCTGGGGCGGCCAGAACGCCGCTGCGCCCGGGAAGGCCCGCGCGACGTGCACGCAGCAGTGCACGGGCGCGGTGAACAACTGCGCCGTCTGGCACTACAACAATGGTCGGGCGCAATGCACGCTCGGCGTGCCGCTCGATGCGGCGCAGAACCCGTGGTGACCTGCGGGAGCTGCGCGGCTCGCAGCCACGCCCGCGCCGGTGCGCAGGTCCGCGGGACGAGCGACCGGAGTTGACTGCGACCGCGAACTGCGAGCGGCGACCGAGCCGCGACGCGGTCGCGGGATTGCACGGAGCCGTCACATGCGAATTCCGTCAATCCTCTCCACCGCGCTCGTCCTGGGCACCACGGCATGTGCCGGCCCGGCTGCTGAACCCACCATCGCACCGCCGTGTCACGGCAAGTGCGACGCGCCCGCGGGCGTGACCGACCTCGATGGCGATGGCACCTCGGTGTGTCTCGCCATCCGCGGCAACGGTCCGCGGCTCACCGCGCATTTCGGGGCCGTCTCCCGGATGTACGAACACTACGGCTTGATCGACGCCGTCGCCGGAGGGAGCTCGGGCAGCATCACCGCCTTCCTGGTCGAGAGCGTGCAAGCGAACCCGGCGCTCTATCGTTGCGGCGGCAGCGACTGCACTCGCCGTCAGATCGGCGACCGCGGTGCGTTCCTGTTCAAGTCGCTGCTCGGATACTTCGAGGTGCTTTCGGAGAGCACCGAGGCGCTCACCTTTCGAGAAGTCACCACGCTCGCGAATGCGGTGAGCAGCGGCAACCTCGAGGCGCTGCTCGCGAGTGACCCGCAGGCCGGGGTGCAAGCACTGCAAGGCTTGCTGGCGTCGCCGCTCCTCCGCGACGCGCTCAATCCCGAGCTCGGCGAGTTGCTGAGGAACTCACCTGATCCGACGTTCCACGCCCGCGATCTTGTCGCTACCTTCAAGAAGGGGCTGGTGTTCGAGGCCACGGAGCCGACCATCTTCGTGCGTCCCGGTGCGGTCCGGTTCCCCTCGTTCATCGACCGCGTCGGCCGCATCGCTACCTTCTATGCCGGCTACGGCCAGGATCCGGAGCCGCTCGCCATGTTGCTCGACGTCTGCGCACCGGCTGCACGCGGCAAGCCCTGGAGCGACGCCGCTCGCACGCCCTATGCCGGGGTCACCTGCGGAGACCAGCTGCGTTCGATGATCGCAGCCTGGCGAGATCGAGCGCTCGCGGATCCGAGCCTCACATCACGCCTCGATGACTCGATCGGTGCGTTCATCCCAGCGCTCGTGACGACCGGGGTGCTCGAGGGAGCCGCGGTGCCGGCGTGGCGCGCCGCCCGCGCCGCCTATCTGGCGGCGTCCCCGGTGACGCTCGACGTGACCTACGAGGATGTCGGGATCGGATACTGGGGAGCGGCTGGCGATCTCGTGCTCGTCACGGAGGCGACCGACCGCACCGACGTGAAGTCCCGGAAGCGCCGTTCGCTCGGGGTGGCGACCTGGCGCACCGCGCTCGCCGCATCGCCTGCCGAGCCCGGCCTGTCGCGCGCCCTCGAGCTGCCGGAGGGCCGCGTCTCCGTGGGTGGATGGAGTGACTTGCAGCCGGTGCTCGTGCTCGAAGATCTGGGCTGCGACAACACCGTGCTGCTGACGCGGCCCGGCGGCGCGGGCGGCTTCGAGACCCAGATCATGGGACTGCTCGGCAGCGACGCAGCCACGCTCCAGGCGATCACCGCGCTCGATGACCCGCGATCGAGCGACTACCAGGCCATCGAGGCCGCGGCCGGCGTCTGGTGCAGTGACTGGGACGCCCCGCCGACGGGAGATCTGGCAGCCATGACATCGATCGGTTACGACGCGCCCTTTGAAACCAAGACCCCGTACTTCACCACCGGGGATCGATACGCCGGGGTGATCGACCGCACCGGCAGCGCTGGATGCACGCTCGGCGTCGCACCGTGATCGTCGCGCCGCGTCCCTCGAGTCAGCGGGGCCTGGCGGGCATCTTCGATACTCGCCATCACTCGCACGACTGGTGGCTGGTCTGGTAGCTGTCCCGGCAGCGGTCACACCCCGCGAGATGCCCCCCTCATGGTTCGTCGGCGCGACGCCCGCCATCCTGCCGGCCGTGCGCCTCGGCCATGCGGTCACTACGCGGCGTCGTCGATCAGGTCCTCCGCGGTGAGGTCCGGTGCCGCGCGGCCGTGCTCGAAGTCGAGCAGGCCGTACTGCTCGTAGTACGGACGCACGCGGTCACTCAGCAGGCCGATGCGCTTCAGGTTCGGGATGATCCGCTTGAACATCGTCTTGCGGAACATCTCCATCATGTCCGAGCTCAGCACGAGCCGATCCCACTCCTTGCGCGACATCGCGTGGGCGTAGAACTCGTCGTAGAACTCGTGCGCGAGGAACCGGTTGCGGAGCAGCAGCGCGACCTCGAAGGCCCAGTCCTCGCGCTCGCGGCGCTCACGCTCGGTGATCCCCTGCTGCACGAACTCCTGGATCGAGAGCACGCCGTAGTGCACGTGGCGCGCTTCGTCGGTGATCACGCGCTTGAGGATGTCCTTGAGCAGCGGTTCGCGCGTCAGCTGGCGCAGCGTCCCGAAGGCACCGAGGGCGAGGCCCTCGATCATGATCTGCATGCCCAGGAACTTCACATCCCAGCGCGAATCACTCATCAGCGCGTCGATGATCACGTAGAGGTTGTCGTTGATCTCGTAGAGCTTCTCGAGCTTCCGCGTGAGATAGCCGTGGAACACCTCGACGTGGCGTCCCTCGTCGACGACCTGCGTCGAGCCGTAGAGCTTGCCGTCGAGCCACGGGACCGCGGTCGTCACCTGACACGCCGCGAACAGCGCCCCTTGTTCGCCGTGCAGGAACTGCGACAGCATCCAGCTCGTGATCGCGTGGATCTGCTTGTTCTTCTCCTTGCGTGACAGGCGCTCCCAGATCGGCAGGCCCTTCACGGGCGCGTAGCTGTCGGGGAGGAGAGGGCGATCCGGATCATCGGGATCGACGGAGATCGACCAGTCGACGTCCTTCGCGGCGTCCCACTGCGACACCTTCGCTGCCTCGTAGAGCTTCGCCATCTCGGGGCGATCGCGTGCGTACTGCCAGTCGAAGTGGACGTCGTGCGCGACGGCGAGCGCGGTCTGGCCGTGACCCTTCGCCTCCTGCTTCACGAAGCCCCGCCACGCGGGGCCGAGCATCGACTTCAGCACCGCGAGGTTGCCGCGGCTCGCCGCGTCGCGCACGTGCGGGCCATTGCTCTTCATGTTCTCGAGTAGCTTGGCGAGGGACATCATCATCATCAGCCTCCTGTCTTCAGCCCGAAGAGCGTACGCCGAGCGCAGGCGTCGCACCCGCGAACTCGATGAACATGAGCGCCAGATCGGCGGCGGTCGGCCGGCGCGTCGCGTCGAGCGAGAGGCAGGCGTCGAGCACGGTCGCGAGCGCCGGCTGACACGTGGGCCAGCCCTCCTGGATCCGACTCGGAACCGGCACCGCGTCCCGCGCCATCATCGCGATCACGGGCGGTTGCGTGAACGGCCGGCGACCCGTCAGCAGCTCCTGCGCGAGCACGCCGAGCGCGAAGATGTCGACAGCCGGCGTGAGCATGCTGCGGCCGTCGCAGGCCTCGGGGGCCATGTAGAGCGGCGTGCCGCGCATGTGGCCTGTGCGCGTCAAGAAGCTCGAGGCCGCGACCCCGGCGGGTGGACCCGGCGCCGCGAACGCGTCGGCTTCCGAGGTTGGCCTCGGGTTGCTCGGGGGCGGCAGCACCTCGGTGCGCAGCGGAGCAGGGCTGAGCGGTTCCGGGACGGTGATCTCTGCGGTCGCGGCGTCGGTCGAGAGGCGAGACGGAGGCGGTGAAGCGCCGCTCGCCTCCTCGGTGCCGGCGTGCAGCGAGATCCCGAAATCGGAGATCTTGATCGTCAACGCGCCGTCAGCCCGCGGCATCACCAGGATGTTTCCGGGTTTCAGATCGCGGTGCACGATGCCGACGCGATGGAGCGCCGCGAGGCCCGCTGCGATCTGCGCGAGCACCGGGAGCGCCCAGCGGACGTCGCCGAACCGCTCGTAGTGCTCGTGCAGCGACGTTCCCTCGACGAGCTCCATGACGAGGAACAGGAACCCGGTCGACGCGACGTCGACGTCGATGATCGACACCACGTTGGGATGCGACAAGGTCGACGCGATCTGGGCCTCCCGGGCGAGCCGTGCGAGCGACTCACCGTGGACCTCGCGCGGCACCTTCAGCGCGAACCTGCGCCCGTCGGTCACGCGCATGACCTCGTACACGGTGCCCATGCCCCCGGAGCCGAGCGGTCGCTCGACGCGATAGCGACCCTGGACGATCTCACCCACCTGCAGGTGAGCGGTGACGCTGCGCGTGCGTGCGAGCGCCACCGCGGCATAGATCTGCAACGCACGATCCGCGACCTGGCGCCGGAGCTCGGTGTTCAGCTGCTCGATCTCGGCCCGCCGCGCTTCGAGCTGGCCAACTCGCTGCGCGAGCTCGGCGTTCAACCCATCGCTGCTCCGCAGGGACTGCGCATGCTTCTGGCTCAGCAGCAACGACATCAACACCGCGAACAGCGCGAGGCCGATGCTGCCGAGCCGCACCCCGCCCAGCGTCTCTCCAAAGCCGAGCCACCACAGGAAGTCGGGCAAGGCCGCCACGAAGAGGATCAGCCATGACATCACGAAGTACAGGGCGCTCTTGCGGTCGGCACCAGCGCGCAGCAACCTGGTGCACACGCCGATCTGGTAGACGAGCACGATCGACACCTGCGCGACGGTCGCGATCCCGACGACGCGCGTCGCGATGAAGGGATCGCGGAAGCCGACCGCGATCACGCACACGGCGGCAGCCAGCCACCAGAAGCCACGCCACGGTCGTGGTAGCCCGAAGAAGGCGTGCGTCGTGTGGATCGTCGCGGTGCACGCCACGACGAGCGCGATCGCCATCGCCGGCGCATCCAAGGTTCCCAGACGCCCTGGGTCCAACCGGCCACGAACGCGGGGTACACCGCCGCGACGGCGCCCTGCACGCCAAACGGCAGGTACACCCGTCTGCGGCGGTCCTGGATGTAGATCATCAACGATGCGATCGCGCTCTGCAGCAGCGCGACGAGCGCCGCGCCGCTCGCCAGCAAGTTGAATCGATAGACGTTGCTGCCCGGTGGCTCGCTGAGGCCGTGCCGATGCAGCTGCGGAACGGTGCCCCACCAGGCGCTCTGCGTCCACGTATGCTCGACGATGAGCTCGAGCTCGACGTGGCCGTCGCTGCTCGCGGTCACGGGGATCGACCAGGCGTGTGGTCCACGGCGGCGATAGCCGTGCTTGTCCGCCTGATTCAGGTCGATGGCTTCGGTGCCATCAGCGTGCAGCCACACGACCGCCGCGAGATCGGGGATGGTGAGCTGCAGCGGCACGGACCGCAGCGCCTCGGGAACGTTGGCGATGGTTCGCATCCGGTAGCGCGCGCGCACGGCCGGGACGCGTCCGTCGTCGAGCCGCGTCGGCAGCACGACGGCATGGGGCGTCGGTGTGCCGTCCACCATGACGGTCCAGCGGCGGAGCTCGATCGACGAGCTCTCGCGACAGCCGAGGAGCTCGGCGAACCCGACAAGGACCAGCAGCGCTCGGAGCAGCGCCTGGCTCGCCATCGCTCCAGCGTATCCGATCGACTCCGGGATCGATATCGGCTGCGAGCCTGGTCGCGCCGACGAGAGCGACGCAGGAGTGTGGGTGTGGACACCCGTTGGAGCACATCGATGCGGTGCCGCGGCCTACCTCAGCCGGGTCGCTCGGCTGCTCGACGATCGCGCG
Source organism: Myxococcota bacterium (assembly GCA_030857245.1). Taxonomy (GTDB): domain Bacteria; phylum Myxococcota_A; class Polyangia; order Haliangiales; family Haliangiaceae; genus JABFXX01. Next base: position 6,824 of record JALZOI010000067.1, on the reverse strand, counting down.
CTGTTCGACCGCACGCGGAGCTCCTTCGACGGCTTCGTGGCGCGTGCCCGCGACGCGATCGCGCGCACGACGTCGCACGTCGGCTGTGCGGTCGTGGTCTCGGAGACCCGAACCCGATGCTCGGCGCGGTCGGGGCGTCGTTGCTCGCCTCGGCGCCGCACGAACCTGCGACCCCGGCGGACGGTGACCCTGGCCGCTCCGAGCGCGAGCGCCGCCGCAGCAGCGATCGCCGATGACCGCGATCGATCGCGAGCGGTCAGGCACCCGGCGGCTTGCGCCACACCATCGCGACCCACGGCTGCTGCTCCGGGCGGCGGCCGCTCGGGCGCAAGAAGTGGTGCTCGAGCGCGAAGCCCGCCGCGGCGATCACCGCGGTCCAGCTCTCGACGGTCAGGTAGCAGCCGTAGCGATCGCCGCTCCAGCCTTCGGTGTCGACGTCGAACGAGCGCGGGTTCGAGCAGAACAGCACGCCTCCCGGGACGAGCGCGTCGAACAGCGTGCGCAGGACGTCGGGGAGCAGCGCGCGCGGCACGTGGAACAGCGAGGCGTTCGCGAAGATGCCGTCGAAGCAGCCGCTGCCGAGCGCGAGCGCGAAGAAGCTCTGGTGGAGGACCTCACAACCCGAGTGGCGCCTCGCCATCTCCACGAACGAGGCCGCGCCATCGAGCCCGATCGCGGTGTGGCCGCGCGCCCGGAACACGGCGAGGTCCCGACCCGGGCCGCACCCGAAATCGAGGATCCGCGACGGCGCGGTCCCACCGAGCGCATCGAGCAGCGCCGCATGGTTCTGCGCCACGTCGTGATCGCGCGTGCCCTCCCAGAACGCCTCGGCATGCGCCTCGTAGTGGCCCAGCGTGCGCGTCGCGATCGCCTCGAGCTGCGGGTCGTTGGACACGCTCCCAGGCTACCGTGATTCGCTACGGCAGCGTCGCCGTGCGGTCCACGCCGAAGCAGTAGAGGCGCGCGAGGGTGTCGCAGGCGTTGGTGCCGCCGGCGACGGTCTTCGACGAGATCGTGTTCGCGATGCCGATCATCGCGCCGCCGGTCGGGCCGGCCCACGGCACGAAGGCGGTCGCTGGCGAGCACGCGTTGACGAACGTGCCGGTCTCGCTGGTGCCGGTCCACGCGTGCGCGAACTGGGTCTGCGACACGTTGACGCCGTTCTCCATGAGCGCGGGCGCGTTCGCGAGCATGCCGGGCGCGAACTGCGAGATCGCGTTCATCAAGGGGGCGCCGTCGACGCGCACCCAGCCGCTGGCGCTGCCCATCCGGCTCGGTGCATTGATGGACGTGTTGCCGCTGATGCTCGAGAGGTATGCGCGGTAGGTGCCGGCGAGGTTGGCGGCGTCCGCGAGCTGCTGGCACTTGGCGTCGGCGCCGGTGAGGCCACCGAGGCTGCCGTTGAACAGCCCCGAGCTCACGAACATGACGTTGGGCGACAGCGTGAACTTCGCGGTGACGGTCGCGGCGCTCGTCAGCGTCAGCGTGCACGCGCCGGTGCCGGCGCACGCGCCGGACCAGCCGGCGAACGTCGACGCGGTCGCCGCGGCGGTGCTCGGCGTCGCGGTCAGCGTCACCATCGTGCCGTGCGGGTACGTCTCCGTGCAGTCCGTGCCGCAGCTGATGCCGGTGCCGGTGACGGTGCCCGCGCCGGTGCCGTCGCGGCTCACGGTCAGCGTGCGCGGGGTCGGCTGGAACGTGGCGGTGACGGCGCGCGCGGCGGTCATCGCGACGACGCAGGCCCCGGTGCCGGTGCACGCGCCACTCCAGCCCGCGAACTGCGAGCTCGCGGCAGCGGCCGGGGTGAGCGTCACCGAGGTGCCGTGGTCGTAGGTCTCGGTGCAGTCCACGCCACACGCGATGCCGGCGGGCGCCGACGTCACCGAGCCCGCGCCGGCGCCGGCGCGCGTGACCGTGAGCGCGAAGCGAGCGAGGGTGAACGTGGCGGTGACCGAGGTCGCGGCGGTCATCGTCACCGTGCAGGTGCCGGTGCCCGCGCAACCACCCCCGGTCCAGCCCGTGAATGTCGAGCCGGTGCCGGGCGTCGCGGTCAGCGTCACCGCCTGGCCCGCGCTGTAGGTCTCCTGGCAGTCGGCGCCGCAGCTGATCCCGATGCCCGTGACGGTGCCAGCCCCCGTGCCGTTGCGGTTGACGAACAGCGTGACGTCATCGAGGACGAAGCTCGCGCTGATCGTGGTCGGCGCGGTCACCGTCACGGCGCACGTGCCCGTGCCGGTGCAGGCGCCGCCCCAGCCCGCGAACGTGGAGAGCGCACCCGGCGATGCGCCGAGCGTGATCAGCGTGCCGTGGTCGACGGTGATCGTGCAGGTCGCACCGCAGTCGAGGCCGCTCCCCGCGACCGTGCCCGAGCCGGCGCCGCCGCGTCCCACCGTGACGACGTGGCGCGCCAGCGTGAACGAGGCGGTCGCGCTGGCGGCGTCGTCGAGCGTGACCTCGCACGTCGGCAGCGTGCCCGCGCACGCGCCGGCCCAGCCGGCGAACTCCGAGCCGGGCTCCGGGATCGCGGTCAGCGTGACGATGGTGTCGCGCGGGAACTCCGACGTACACGTCGCGCCGCACAGCACGCCGGCGGGCTCGGAGACCACGGAGCCGGCTCCGTTGCCGCTCAGCATGACGCCGAGCTCGACGGCGGCGGGCTCCCCGTCGAGCGGGGCGTCGGGCGGCGGCGGGGCGTCCGGGAGGTGGTGGACGCGATCGTCGTTGCCGCAGGCGGTGGTCAGGACGAGCAGCAGCACGCTGGCGGATCGCAGGCTTGTACGCATCACGGCAGGTAGTGCCGTGACCGGGCGGGTCGTGACAAGCAAACTGTGTGGCAATGTGGGATTCGCCACAGGGTAGGTTGGGCGGCCCGGGGACGTAGCGGCTCGAGGACACCGCACTCCCGTGCAAGGCAGGGACGCCGGTCAAGCGGGGCGTGCCACGAGCGGCAGCCGGATCGTGAAGCAGGTGCCGCGGCCGAGTGCGCTGACAACGGTGATCACGCCGGCGGCGCGCTCGACGAGGATCTTCGAGGTGGCGAGCCCGAGCCCGGTGCCGCGACCCACCGGCTTCGTCGTGAAGAACGGCTGGAACAGCCGCGCGAGCGTCGCGGCATCCATGCCGGCCCCGTCATCCTCGACCGCGATGACGACGTGCACGGGCTCGCGAGTCGCGCGGACGGTGATGTGGCCGGCGCCCGCGATCGCATCGCGGGCGTTGAGCACCAGGTTCGCGCAGATCCGCGCGAGGTCCGTGGTCGGGATCGCGACCCACGCGTCGTCGTCCGCGCTGGTCGTGAGCGCGATGCGCGGCGGGATCATGCGGCGCACGAGCTTGGGAAGCGCGCGCACGGCCTCGGTCGCATCGCCCGTCGCGGGCCCCAGCGAAGCGCCGGGCGCGAACGCCGTGAGCGAGCGCATCGTGCTGCCGGCGTTCAGCGAGGCCTCGGTGATGTCGCCGAGGCATTCGCGGGCGGCGGTGCCCTCGAGCTCGCGAGCGAGGGTCTGGGCGCGGGCATGCACGATCGCGAGCGCGGCCCCGACCTCCGCGCCGACCTCCGCGGCGAGCTGCGCGATCAGATCGGCGCGGCGCGCCCGCGCGAGCTCATCCTCGACACGGGCATGCTCGCGCCGCTGCTGGAGCTCGAGCACGAGCGCGCTCTCGATCTCGCGGCGGGCGCGCATGAGCTGCTCGACGGCGTAACGGATGATCACGGCGATGCCGACGACCGCCGTGCTCGCGGCGAGCGAGGCGCGGCGCCACGAGTAGCCGTCGTCGACCAGGAGCATCGGCGCCAGCGCCAGGCTGCCGGTCGCGACCAGGATCCCGAGCACGAACGGAGTGCCCGCGAGGATCGCGATGACCCACCACCAGCGCGGGCGCGGCACGAACACGAACGCGAGGGCGAGGGCGAGCACGTAGACCGCCCCCATCCCGAACCACGGTCCCGAGGACGTCAGGTAGACGACGTTGGCGACCATCACGATCGCGAGGTACGCGATCGGCGTCCACCGCGCCCGCATGAGCAGGCCGAGCACCGCGCAGGCGGCGAGGGCGAGCGTGATCGCGGACCGCAACAGGAGCTGGAGGGAGCCGCCGTGCGTCAGCTCCAGGACCTGGACGACCGTCGCGATCGACGAGCCCACCAGCGCCGTGAGATCGACGCCTCGCTGGATCTTGCGGCGGAGACCCTCGGCGATCGGGGTCTGCAGGAGCAGCGGTGCCGTCATTCAGCACCCGGGCGCGCGTCGGGAATGGCCGCCGCGAGCTGGTCGGCGGTGAACGGCTTCGCGAGGAACACGAGCCGCGCGGATCGCAACCGGCCGAGGAGCGCGTCGTCCGCGCCGTAGCCGGAGCACACGATGATCGGGCGGGTCGGGACGCGCTCGAACGCCGCGATCGCGATCTGCTCGCCGGACCCGTCGGGCAGCTGGAGATCGGTGACGATCAGATCGGGATCGGTGTCGAGCAGCGCGAGGCCCTCGGCGACCGTGCTCGCACCGCGCACCTCGTAGCCGCGGCGGGCGACCAGCTGGCAGAGACGGCGGAGCACCATGGGCTCGTCCTCGACGACGAGTGCCGTGAGCAGGCGTACCGGCGGCTCGGACGCGAGGCCGCGATCGCGAGGAGCGAGCGGCAGCGTGATCCGCACCAGCAGCTGATCCGTGCGCTCGCTGTGCTCCGTCATCGTCAGCGTGCCGCCCGAGAGCGCCACGAGCTCGCGCGCGGCCGACACCCCGAGCTGGACCTGCATGCCGTGCGGCCGGTCGCCCGCGGGCGCCCCGTCGAGCCCGCGCAGCACGAGTGCGACGGCGTCGTCGGTCGCCTCGCTCGTGAGCGCGAGCTTCGTGATCCCGGAGCGGTGCGCACGCACGACGAGCCCGAACAGCACCTGCTCGAGGTGCTCGGGCGAGATCGCCACCCGCAGCGCCGGGTCGATCGCGATGTCGAGCGTCACCGTCCGCGCGACGCGGTCGAGCCGCTCGAGGCACGCGCGTACGGTGACGCCGAGCTGCGCGACGGTGACCGTCGACGGCGGAAACTTGCGCCCGATCCAGAGGAGGTCACGCACGAGAGCGGCGGCGTGATACGAGGCCGCCTCGAGCTCGGTGAGGTGCCGGCGCTGGTCGGGGGTCGTGACCTCGCCCGTGAGGACGTCGGAGGCCGCGAGGATCGCGGCGAGGGCATTGTTGACGTCGTGAGCGACGCCGGCGGCGAGGCGGCCGACCATCTCGACCTGCGCGAGCTCCTCGAGCTGCTGTCGCGAGCTATCGAGTTGCTCGCGGGTCGCGGTCTCGCGCTGGTACGCGTCCGCCGCGCGCGCATAGGATTGCTCGAGCGAGGCGGCGAGGGCAGCGAGCACGCGGATCGCGATCCACATCAGCATCCCGCTCGCGAGGGCGGTGCCGATCCACAGCGCGCCCGGCACCTCGAAGTGACCGGCGCCGATCGTGGGTAGCCCGGCCGCCCCGCCGACACTGGCGCGGACCACGATGGCGGCGATCGCGATCATCGCGCACCTGGCGAGCCAGCGCCGGGACAGGAAGACGCCCGCGAACAGGATCGCGACCCCGAACACGGTCCCGACTCCGGTGATCGGCCCGAACGTCCACAGCGAGACGATGGCGACGACCAGCGTGACGAGCGTGTAGCTGGCGCCCCGCCAGCGGGCGCCTCCGGCACGACCGAGCCAGGCGAGCGCGCCCGTCAGTCCGATCGCGATCGCCCCGAGCAGCATCCAGATCCCGGCGACCGCGGGCATGCCGACGAGCACGCTGCCGACCAGGACCGGGACGGCGACGAAGAACGTGCGGTCCACCACCGCGAGCACCGGCTCGGCAGCGCCCTCATGCGCCCTCGCGGGCGAGCCCGCGGAGGCCGGAGACATCCTGGTGATGTTCGGCCATCCCGCGCAAGAATTCAGTCCCCCGTGCCAGATCATGGCGCGCGTGCCGCAGCGCGCACGAAGGACGGCGGTGACGTTCCAAGGGCGGCCCTGGCGCGGGCCGGCTCCCGACCCGCGTCGGAGCTTTCCCGACGGAGGGACGTGAGGACGGGCCGAAGGCGCCGGGCGACGGTGATACACTGGCCTCACGTGAGGGCGCAGTACTTGACGATGGGCGTGGCCATCGCCCTCGCGGCGTGCCCCAAGCCGCGCGCGGCGACGTCTCCGCCCGCGGCCGCCGTCGTGGCTGCGACGAAGCTCAAGCTCGCGGTGCTCGCCGTCGAGAGTGACCGGTTCCCGCAGGCGGCCAAGGCGGCGACGGAAGCGCTCGCGAAGGCGCAGGTCGCGGGGATAGACGAGACCCAGGTCTCGCAGGTCTCCCTCGAGGTGGTCCAGCTCTCCATCGAGTGCGTCGAGGAGACCGTCGCGTGTTACGAGGCGGTCGCGAAGTCGCTGTCGGCGAACCGGCTGCTGTTCGCGCGGATCGTCCCCGGCAAGCGCCGCGATGTTCGCGTGACCATCACGCTGTTCGATGTCGACAGTGGTGCTCCGCGGACCGCGGAGAAGCTGTTCGCGAGCGAGCGCGAGGCCGTCGCCGCTGTCGACGCCCTCGTCGCCGAGGTCACGCAGCCGTGAAGCAGCCGACCTCACCCGACGGCGTGTCCATCATCGAGATGGACGCGATGGACGAGCTGGAGTGGGACAACGATCAGCACACGCCCGTCGCTCCCGACGGCAGCCTCACCGCGCTGGTGCGCCAGACCGCGCCGACGCCGCCGTCGGCGAGCGCGCACGTCGTGCCCGGCGATGCCGTCACCGCCGCGAAGCTGAAGGTCGTGACGACGGTCGCGAAGCCGACGCCGCTTCCGGCCGCGAAGTC
>JALZOI010000503.1 GCA_030857245.1 Myxococcota bacterium | reverse complement strand
GCCGAGGGGACCGCGACCGCCTCGTCGTCGAGCTCGTCCCGGTTCGGCAGGTCGCGCACGCTCGGGCGCTCGGTCGCGTCGAGCCCCTGCTCTGCCGCGATCAGCCCGGGCAGCAGGTGCGGCGCGAGCGCGGGATCCGCGACGAGCGCCTGCTTGAGGCGATCCTTCGCGCCGCGGTGGTTGCCGCGGGCGGCGGCGAGCTCGGCAGCGGCCGCGAAGAAGTGCGGCGACTCGAGCAGGCGCTGCGCACTCTTGAGTAGCTGCTTCGCCGAGTCGGCATCATCGCGTGCGAGCGCGGCCTGCGCGGCGGCCACGAGCAGGTGGTGCTCGCGCGTGCTGGTGTCCTCGTTGCGGCGCTTGCCGAGGCGCTGCCACAACCCGGCCGCCTCGTTGAACCGCGCCTGCTCCTCGTAGAGTGCCGCGAGCGCGCGCAGCGCACCTTCGTGAGCGGGCTCCTCGAGGAGGACCTCCTCCATCGCGCGGGTCGCGCGCCGCGGCATGCCAGCGGCGCGGAAGTCGAGACCGAGCTCGTACATGGCGCGCTGGCGGAGCTTGCGCTGGTCGCGCTCCCGGACCGCGAGGGCCTGGTGGACGCGGATCGCGCGCTCGTGCTCGCCCTGGCTGCGGAACATCGCGCCGAGCGCGAAGTACGGCTCGACGTCATCGACGTTCTCCTCGACGACGCCGCGCAGCTCGCTCACCACGGTGTCGTGATCGCGCGCGATGAGGTGCGAGAGCGCACGCATGTACGCGCGGCTATGCCGGGCGGTGCGCCGGAGCTGGCGATCGTCGGGCACGTAGTACCGCCCGATCAGGACGCCCGCGGCCAGCGCGCCGAGGCCGACGAGCAACAAGATCAACGCCGCACCCATGCGCGCCGCACCATACCTCAACTCGCACTGACGGTCGGCGTCGGGACCGGGCGCGAACGGCGCGCGCAGGCCTGGCGGCTGGCGCGCTACCGCAGGCGCAGCCGGTCGCGGTCGTGGCCCCGGTCGTCATCGTCGTCGAGCGCCGTCATCACGCGAGCAGCCTGGAGGCTCGGCGTCTCGGGCAGATCCTCGAGCGGCGCGGGCTCGGTGAACGGCAGGTTGCGGAGCTTCGCGAGCTCCTTCTCGAGGCGGTCGATCAGCGACTCGTACTGCCGGCGCCGCCACACGTAGAACATGCTCCACAGCACGATGCCGGCGAGCAGCACCGCGCTCGCGAGCCAGCCCGCGATCAGCGCCGGGAGCCAGACCTCGTGCGGGCGGTTGCCGAACAGGCCCTCGAGCCAGGGCGGGATGCTCACGGCGATCCACCCGCTGTTCGCGACGAGGAACAGCCCGGAGATCACGCCGAGCCCGATCATGGACAGGATGACGGTCGCGGTCGCGATCAGGCGGAGCCAGCGGATCACGCGGCCATCGTACTACGCGCCCCGCCGGTGCTCACGTGGACCTGCCCGCTCACTCGATCCGCATCGGCGCGCGGACTGAACCGCGGGCGCCACCACGCAGGCACAAAAAAAGCCGCCTCGCGAACGAGGCGGCCTGGCTCGACGTCCTTGGCGGACGCCGGCGGTTTTGTCTTACTGCTGCTCTTTCGGCTTCAGCTTGTCGAGCTTGCCCCGGAACTTGTCACCGAGGGTCGCGCCACCGGCGTTCGGCGACGAGAAGCCCTGCGCGTCCGCCATGGCGGTCGCGCGCGAGGCGCCCTTGATCGACAGCCCGATCTTGCGCTCGCCGCCGTCGGCGTGGAGCACCTGCACCTTGACCTCCTGGCCCGGGTTCAGGACGGTGCGCGGGTCCTCGACGTGCTCCTCGGAGATCTCGGAGACGTGGACCAGACCCTCGACGCCCTTCTCGAGCTCGACGAACGCGCCGAAGTCGAGGACCTTGAGGACCTTGCCGTCGACGACCTTGCCGGCCGGGTAGTCGTTCGGGATGCGATCCCACGGATCGGGAACCAGCTGCTTGATGCCGAGCGAGATCTTCGGCTTGTCGCCGTCGCCGGTATCGATGTTGAGCAGCACGGCCTCGACCTCGTCACCCTTCTGGAACAGCTCCGAGGGGTGCTTCACGCGCTGGGTCCAGCTCATGTCGCTGATGTGCACGAGGCCGTCGATGCCTTCCTCGATCTCGACGAAGATGCCGAAGTCCGCGATGTTGCGGACGTGGCCCTTGACGACCGTACCCGGCGGGTACTTCTCGGTCAGCTGCTCGTACGGGTTCGGCTCGAGCTGCTTCATGCCGAGCGAGATCCGGTTCTGCTTCACGTCGACGTCGAGGACAACGGCCTCGACCATGTCGCCCACGGCGACCATCTTCGACGGGTGCTTCACGCGGCGAGTCCACGACATCTCGGAGATGTGGACGAGGCCTTCGATGCCCTCCTGGAGCTCGATGAAGGCGCCGTAGTCCTTGAGCGAGACGACCTTGCCGCGGACGACCGTGCCGGGCACGTACTTCTCGGCAGCGCTGCTCCACGGATCTTCGGAGATCTGCTTGAGACCGAGCGAGACGCGCTCGGTGTCGGCGTTGAACTTCAACACCTTCACGCGGACGTGATCGCCGACCTGGAACAGCTCGGACGGGTGATTGACCCGGCCCCAGCTCATGTCGGTGATGTGGAGGAGGCCGTCGATGCCACCGAGGTCGATGAACGCACCGTACTCGGTCAGGTTCTTGACGATACCCTCGACGATCTGGCCTTCCTTCAGGCGCTCGAGCGTCGACTCCTTGAGGGCGGCGCGCTCCTTCTCGAGGAGCACGCGGCGCGACAGCACGATGTTGCCGCGCTTCTTGTTGAACTTGATGACCTTGAACTTGAAGCTCTGGTTCAGGAAGGCATCGAGGTTGCGGACCGGGCGGAGGTCGACCTGCGACCCCGGAAGGAACGCCTTCACGCCGCCGCGGATGGTGACCGAGAGGCCGCCCTTCACGCGCGTGGTGATGACGCCTTCGATCAGCTCGTCGCGTTCGCACGCGGCGCTGATCTCGTCCCACACCTTGAAGCGATCCGCCTTCTCCTTGGAGAGGACGATCATTCCCACGTCGTTCTCGCGGGACTCGAGGAGGACATCGACGACATCGCCGGGCTTCACCCCGATGCCACCGTCCGCGGTGCGGAACTCCTCGAGGGGCACCTGGCCCTCGCTCTTGTAGCCGACATCGACGATCGCGTAGTCCTTGCCTACTGCGATGACGGTGCCGCGGAGGATTTCACCCTCCTTGACGTTGTCTTGGCCAAAGCTCTCGGCCAGCAGCGCCGCAAAATCTTCTTCGCCTGCGCCCTCTTGGGTCACCATAATCAAGCAGATCTCCTACAAGCCGCCGAGCTGGATTTGACTGCCGGAGCAGCCCTCGACGACAGGGGCGAGTTGGTACCGTCCGGCCCTGGTTTTGTCAACCAGCACCATCAGATCCGCGTGGGGCGCGCGGTTTCTTGGGCTCGCCCAGGGGCGGGGATCGGCGCCCCGCCAGCGTCCGATCGGCGCGGTGGCCTACGTGCGGGCGGCGCTAGCTTCGACGCGAATCGCGAGCGATTCCACAACTTCTTCAAGGGTTTGCGTCGAGCTGTCCACGATGATCGCGTCCTCGGCGGGGACCATCGGCGCGACGTCGCGGCTCGCGTCGCGCTGGTCCCGCTCGCGGATCTCGCGGACCGTGACGTCATATTCAACGGTCGTCCCGGCGGAGGCCAGCTCGGCCACCCGGCGGCGCGCTCGCTCGTCCTCGGTCGCCGTCAGGAAGAACTTCGCGTGGGCCTGCGGGAACACCACGGTGCCCGTGTCACGCCCCTCGACCACCACCCCGCCGCCCGCCCCGAGCCGGCGCTGGAGCTCGAGCAGCGCCGCCCGGACCTCCGGGTGCGCCGAGACCTGCGACGCGCCCTGCGAGACCTCCGGAGTCCGGATCGCGGGCGTCACGTCCTCGCCGGCGACGTGGACGTGGTTCTTGTCGTCAACGAGCTCGAACCGGATGTCGAGCTCGCGGGCGATCGCGGCGCAGCGCGGGCCGTCGGTCCAGGCGACGCCCCGCGTCCGGGCCGTCAGTGCGACGGCGCGGTAGATCGCGCCGGTGTCGAGCAGGCGGTAGCCGAGTCGGCGCGCCAGCAGCTTCGCGACGCTCGACTTGCCTGCGCCTGCCGGGCCATCGATCGTGACCACGACCTGCTTCACGGGGTCACGCACCCGTCGCAGACGGTCCCGGCCTCGGTGATCGTCGTGCGGTGGGCGGGCACGATCGTCCCGCAACGCTCGCAGCGCGTGGGCGTAGCCGGCGGCGGGGGCTCGGCGATCCCCGCCGGCGGGATCGCGCGGCTCGTGGGGGCGGCGTGGACGTCCTCGAGCTCGGCCTCGACGCGGTACCGCAGGATCTTGGTGTCGAGCTGGCCCTGCTCCTCGAGCATGCGCACGAGGACGCGGGCGAAGACGGTGAGATCCTGGACCTGGCGCTGCAGCGTCGCGGTGAACGTGCGCAGCCCGGCGATGTCGTGGGCGACGGCGAGCTCGCGGGTGCGCAGCTCGTCGAGGTCCGCCCGCTGCCGAGAGTCGCTGTCGAAGAACGTGTCGAAGATTCCGACGGCCATGCGGGCATCATGCCCGGACCGACGGGCACCTTGGGGGCTCGCGTTGTACATTCGAACGACGTGGCGGCGGTCAGCACACAGCCGATCGGTGATCGACGCTGGCGGACGTTCGCCGATGTCGTCGCCTTCGCACTCGGCACCAACGTCTGGATCTCGATCGTGATCCTGCCGGCGATCTTCATCCGAGCGCTCGAGACCTCGAACCAGATCGCGGCGGCCACGCTGCCGCTCGGCGTGCTGATCGTCGGCCTGGCGCGCCGCTCGGACGGGATCCTGCTCGGGTTGTTCCCGGCAGCGCTGCTCGTGCCGATCGGCCTCTACCCGCAGCTCGCGTCGTCGCACGTCTACGGGCCCATCCGGTTCTCGGTCGTGGCGCTCGGGGTCGTCGCGTACCTGTTCGGGGTCGCCTTCTTCACGCAGTTCCACGAGCCGCCGGCGCCGCGCTCGATCCGCGGGCTGTCCTCCGCACAGGCCGGGCCCGCCGAGCGCTGGCGCCGCCGCGAGCGGGTCTACTGGATGCTGACCGGCATGTCGGTCGTGATCCCGAGCGTGCTGATCGCGTGGGTCAACTTCGATACCTCGATCGCCGACTACCTCGGCGAGATGTATCCGGGCCGCGTCGCGCTGATGACCACCGCGCTCACGGTCGGAGCGATCGTGCTGTGGCTCGGCATCTATCACTACGCATTCCTCGGTGTCCTGCGGCCGCATCGCACCGGTGATCGCGATCTCGTGACCACGCTCGCCACCGCCCGCACCGACGCGAAGACCGGCACGCCGCGCCCTCGCTTCTACCTCGCGGTCGGCCTCGCCCTCGCGGCGATGGGCACCCTCATCCTCCTCCGTCACTTCGGAACCGCTGGGAGCTAGCCATGCGTCGTTACTTCTTCGAGGTGCTCGCGCTCGCGCTGATCGGCGGCAGCCTGTTCTTCTTCAAGGAGACGCTCGACTACCTCGCGCGCCGCGACTACGTGGCCGCGCTGCTCGTGATGGTGATCGGCATCGCGGTGATCTCGGTCGGCAAGGAGATGGCGCGGCTCGCCCTCGTGCAGCGCGACTGACGATGATGCCCGGCCCCGCCCTCGCCCGCCTCGCGCGCGCCGTGGTCACCCGCGGTGCGGTCGCGGCGTCCGCGATCGCGGTCGCGGCCGGTGCGGGTGCGTG
>JALZOI010000502.1 GCA_030857245.1 Myxococcota bacterium | reverse complement strand
GGCCCATCGAGCGGCGCGGGCGCGGGCGTCGGTTGCGGGTTCGCGGCGGCGTCGGTCGCGCCGGCGGCGCCCGGCCTCGCCGCCTGGTGGAACTCCTCGCGCTCCTCCTGCGCGTCCTCGAGCGAGCCCAGCGTCTCGCGCAGCTCGCCGACCTGGCTCGTCAACACGTCGAACTTGCTCTGCAGCGTCGCGAGTTGCGCGGCATCGCCGTAGGTCAGGTTGCGCTGCATGACCGCGAGCGCCTGCTCGAGCAGGCTGTGGCGATCCTCGGCGTAGATGAACTCGCCCATCGAGTCGTGCCCGGTGACCGCCGTCTGCAACGCCTCGAGCGCGTGGGTCTCGCGCTGCGGCAGGTACAGCAGGCTGACGTTGATCCGCTCGCCGGCGAGGATCAGCTGCAGCGCATCGAACAGCCGCGAGCGATGCTCGAACCCAGCGTCTCGAACCGCTTCTCCCGCGAAGGCTGGCAGCTCCTCGACCTCGTGTTCCCGGCTCGCCTCGACCCGCTGCTCGCGCTCGAGGTCCTGTCCCTCGAGCTGCTTGTCCTCCGCCCGCACCGCGTTACTCGGTCTTCTCCCACCACTGGCACCACCACGGACCGCCGACCAGGATCCGCAACTTGGGATGCCAGCAGTACGAGATGTTCTCGTCGGGATTCAGGTAGTAGAGGCAGTTGTCGCAGCGCTCGTCGCCGTAGGGCTGCCCTTTGAGGACGTTGTCCTCGACCATGTGCTTGAGCTGGATCGCCAGCTTCTCGTCGATCTCTTTGGGCTCGGGCTTGGGAAGCGCATCGTCGGCCATGGCAGCGCCGATGCTACCACGACCCCAGAAGTTACTTGCGCTTGAGCCGCTGCGCGAACCAGGCGACGGTCTCGGTCATGCCCTCCGCGACCTGGTGCGTGGGCGCGTAGCCGAGGGCCGCGGTGATCTTGTCGATCGACGCCTGCGAGTGCTCGATGTCGCCGATGCGCGGCGACTCGAAGGCGGGCTCGGCGCGCGCGACGTCCGGGACGTCCTTCGCGAGGTCGTCGCGGATCATCGCGAACAGCTGGCGCAGATCCGTGCGTCCGTTGCAGCCGCAGTTGTAGACCGTGCCGGTCACCGCCGGATCCGACGCCGTCGCCGCGAGGATGTTGGCCTGGACGATGTTGTCGATGTAGCAGAAGTCGCGGCTGTTCGTGCCGTCGCCGAAGATCACGCACGGCTTGCCGTCGACCATCGATCGGATCCAGCGCGGGATCACGGCGGCGTACGGACCATCGGGGTCCTGGCGGCGCCCGAACACGTTGAAGTAGCGCAGCCCGATCAGCTGCAGCCCGTAGACGTCGTGGAACACCCCCGCGTAGATCTCGTCGCAGCGCTTCGTGACCGCGTACGGCGACAGCGGCTTGCCGATCCGGTCCTCGACCTTCGGCAGGCCGGGATGATCGCCATACACCGACGAGCTCGACGCGTAGACCACGCGGCCCACGCTCTCGTCCTTCGCCGCGACGAGCACGTTGAGGAACGCGTCGACGTTGTGCTGATGCGATGCGACCGGATCCTTGACCGAGCGCGGCACCGAGCCGAGGGCGGCCTGATGGAGGACGATGTCGACGTCCTTGACCGCCTCGCGTGCGACCGCGGGATCGCGGAGATCACCCTCGATGAACCGGAACTGCAGCCGCTCGTCGGGGTTGATCGCGAGGACGTCGTCGAGGTTCCGCTTGTGACCCGTCAGGAAGTTGTCGACGCCGACCACGGACTGCCCGAGATCGAGCAGTCGCTCGAGCAGCGCCGAGCCGATGAAGCCGGCGACGCCCGTGATCAGCCAGCGCCGGGGCGAGTTGACGAGCTCCTCGCAGACCTCGTCATAGCGGGTACGTTTCATAGCGACCAGAGACGGATACCACGCGGCGGCTTGGTGTTGGCCGGCAGGGCGCTCTTGACGTCGAGCACCGCGCCGCCATCGCGCACGCGCTCGAACAGCGAGCTGATGTTCGTGATGTACTCGGTATGCGCCACGGCGAGGATCACGGCGTCGAGCTGCTGGAACTTCTCGAGCGGCGTGATCTCGATCTTGTACTCCTCGTGCGCCTCGCGCGGATCGCCCATCGGGTCGTGGACCATCGCGTCGACCCCGAACGTCGCGAGCTCCTTCACGATGTCCGGGATCTTCGAGTTGCGAAGATCGGGGACGTTCTCCTTGAAGGTCAGGCCGAGGATGCCGACCTTCGCCTTGCGGAGCGCGACGTCGGTCTGCGTCAGCATCTTCACGCACTTCTGCGCGATGTACGGGCCGATGCTGTTGTTGATGCGGCGGCCGGCGAGGATGACCTCGGGGAGGTAGCCGAGCTCCTGCGCCTTCGTGGTCAGGTAGTACGGGTCGACGCCGATGCAGTGCCCGCCGACGAGGCCGGGCGTGAACTTCAGGAAGTTCCACTTGGTCCCGGCCGCCTCGAGCACGTCCGCCGTGCGGATGCCCATGCGGTCGAAGATCAGCGCGAGCTCGTTCATCAGCGCGATGTTGAGGTCGCGCTGGGTGTTCTCGATGACCTTCGCGGCCTCGGCGACCTTGATCGACGTCGCGCGATGGACGCCGGCGGTGACGACCGAGGCGTAGACGCGAGCGACCCGCTCGAGCGCCTCCGGGGTCTGGCCCGAGACGACCTTCGTGATCTTCTCGAAGGTGTGCTCCTTGTCGCCCGGGTTGATGCGCTCCGGCGAGTAGCCGAGGAAGTAGTCGGTGCCGTTCTTGAGGCCGCTGAGCTGATCGAGGATCGGTCCGCAGATCTCCTCGGTGACGCCCGGATAGACCGTCGACTCGTAGACGACGATGTCGCCCTTCCGGACGTGCGGGCCGATCGTCTTGCTCGCGCTGATCATCGGTCCGAGATCCGGACGGTTGTTCTCGTCGATCGGCGTAGGCACGGCGACGATGAAGAACGTGCAGCCATCGAGCTTCGCCGGGTCCGCCGTCAGCTCGAGCTGCTTCGCCGAGGCGAGCTGCTCCGAGGTGACCTCGAGCGTCTCGTCCTGCCCCTTCTTGAGCTCGTCGATTCGCCGCTGGCGGATGTCGAAACCGATCGTGGGCAGCTTCTTGCCGAAGCTGATCGCGACCGGGAGGCCGACATATCCAAGGCCGATAACCGCAATCTTCTCGTCTTCGAGGTCACGCATCGTCGAGAAGATGAGCACGATCTCCCGTCGCTCGACAAGCACGCCAACGTTTGACTCGCGTGAGTGAGCGAAACCGCACGCCGTCCGTGAGCAGCGTGACGTCGGCCGTGCTCGGGCGCCTCCCGGGTGGCAGCCCGCGCGCAAGCTACCGACGCAGCCGTTCGAGTGCCGCGCTGATGCTCGCGATGCTGACGGGTTTCACCAGATGCTCGTCGAAGCCCGCGGCGGCGCTGCGCTCGCGATCGCTCGCCTGGCCGTAGCCGGTGACCGCGACGAGCCGGATGTCGGGAAGTCGCGCACGAACATGTCGCGCAAGCTCGTACCCGTCCATCACCGGCAAGCCGATATCGAGGATCGCGGCATCGGGGGTGAACCCGGCCAGCAGCTCGAGCGCGGCGGGGCCTGTGTGGGCAACTCGCACCTCGTGTCCGTACGCCGTCATGATCTCGGCGAGCAGCTCCGCGGCATCGGTGTTGTCGTCGACGAGCAGGAGCTGGAGGCCGGGCGGGCGCTCGGTGACCACCGTCGCGTGCATCCCCGACGGCCGCAGCGGCTTGCGGTCGCACACCGGCAGCTCGACGACGAACCGGCTGCCGAGCCCCGGACCATCGCTGAAGGCCCGCGCCGCGCCACCGTGCATGCCCACGAGGCTGCGCACGATCGCGAGCCCGAGGCCGAGCCCGCCGTGCGCGCGGTCGCTGCCCTGCGGCATCTGCACGAACTGCTCGAACACATGATCGAGCTGCGTCGGCTCGATGCCGATGCCCTGATCGATCACGCTCAAGCGTACCAGGCCTCCGGCACGCTCGCCGACGACGCGGATCTCGGTCTCGGCATCGGAGTACTTCGCCGCGTTCGTCACCAGGTTGCAGACGACCTGCGCGAGCCGCGCCGGATCACCGTCGACGACGAGGCCCTCCGCGGGGACGTCGACGACGAGGCGGGTGCGCCGGCTCTCGAGGATCGGCCGCGACAGCTCGATGCCGCGGGTGACCAGGCCCGCGAGCTCGAGGGGCTCGCGGCGGAGGTCGATCTTGCCGCGCGTGATCCGGGAGACATCGAGCAGGTCATCGACGAGGCGCAGCACGTGCGCGACCTGGCGCTCGAGCACGTCCTGCGCCCGCGTGTGCACCCCCTCGAGGCGCATCATCTGCAGCGCGGTCACGATCGGCGCGAGCGGGTTGCGCAGCTCGTGGCCGAGCATCGCGAGGAACTCGTCCTTGACGCGCGCGGCACGCTCCGCCTCGCCACGCGCGAGGTCGAGCGCCCGCGCCAGCGTCCCGGCGCGCTCGGCGGCGTGGCGCTCGATCTGGAGCTCGCCGCGGGTCGTGATGACGGACGACTCGGCGCGCAGCAGCTCGGCGAACATCGGCGCGACGAGGGCGAGCTGCTCCATCGCCGTGGCGGTGAGCGTCGCGCCGAGCACCACGAACGTCACGCCATCGAAGCTGTAGGCGGTCGCCGCGGTCGGCGTCGTGGTCGTGGGGCACGCGACGCTGCCGGTATGGACGCCGGGCTGCGAGCAGTGCGCGAGCAGCTCGCGCCAGCCGCGACTCGAGCGCAGGGTCAGGCCGAACCCGGGCGCCGGGATCAGCTTGTCGGCCGCATCGGGGTGGGGAACGAACACGCGGATGCTGGTGGCCCCCAGGTGCTCGGCGAGCGCGGCGATCCCGGTCCGCCGGCGCTGCGGCGCGGCGAGCTCAGCGAGCAGCCGGAGCGTCGCGTCCATGCTCACTGCGGGAACGCGAGGACGACGGCGGTGCAGTTGTGGAAGCCACCGAACTGGCCGTCCGCGCGTGCGATCTGCCCGTACGTGTTGCAGCCCACCAGGCTGGCGCTGCCGAGCGCAGCCTGCACCGCCTCGAGCTCGAAGCCGAAGACGTCGCCCAACCGCAACCGGGTGGCGATGCAGTCGAAGAACAGCGCGCCGGCCGGGCGGGACCCGCCGAGTGCGCGGACCGCGGCCCGGGTGGCCTCGGCGGCGGCCTCGGTCGACGACGTCGCGGACGCCCGCATGATGTGGACGCGCGCGCCGGCCGGGATCTCGGCGGCGCAGGTGACGGCGCCATCGGCATCGACCGACAGCGGGACGCGCAGGCGATGGCCCTGCGGCGTGTCGATGCCGAGGATGTTGTGCAGGAAGAACGGGAGCGGCGCCGTGCGATCGAGCTGCTGGCCGGTCTGCGAGGCGTGGACCTCGAACGCCTCGATCGCCGGGAAGCCATCGAGCGCGATGACCCGCGCCCCGTCGACCTCGGTGACCCGCAGCGTCTCGCTCGCGGGTTGCCAGCCGTGCTGGACCCCGATCCCGAGCGGCTTCGTCGACAGGATCTCGAGCGCGACCACGGCGTCGTTGAGGACGCGCGTGCCGTAGAACACGTGGGTGCGCTCGAACTTCGCGTCATCCCCGGCACCGCCGCCGGCGAACTCGTAGGCCCCGGAGGTCGCGACCGTGAGCTGCTCGATCAGGTCGTCCGCGTGGCCCGCGAGCGCGTCGGTGAGCACGAGCGCCGCGCGGTACGGGTACTCGCGGCTGCGCAGGCCCGAGAAGGCGGACACCACCTGGGTCGCGGCGCC
>JALZOI010000066.1 GCA_030857245.1 Myxococcota bacterium | reverse complement strand
GTGCAGCGCGTCGGCGCGCGACCCCGAGGCGCCGCGCGCCGCGCGCACCGTCGATGCATCCGCGGAGGGCGCGCAGCTCATGCAGCGCAGCCGCGACTGGTCGCTCGCGGTCGGCCGCGGCGACTTCGAAGCGGCGCTCGCGTACTGGTCCGACAACGCCGTGCTCATGGCTCCCGGGCTGCCACCGCTGCGGGGCAAGGAGGCGATCCGCGAGTACGTGCAAGCCGCCGCGAAGCTCCCGGGCTTCAAGATCTCGTGGGAGCCGCTCGAGGTGCACGTCTCGGCGTCCGGCGACATGGCCTACATGGTCGAGCGCAACGAGATCTCGGTCCACGACGCCAGCGGCGCGCCGATCACGGAGCACAACAAGGTGGTCACCGTGTGGATGAAGCAACCGGACGGCTCCTGGCAGAACGTCGTCGATATGTGGAATGCGATGCCGCCGCCCACGAACTAAGCGGCCGCCCGCGCGCACGCGCTACCCGCGCCGTCAGCCCCGATGCGATGATGGGGGCGTGAGGTCGTTCGGTGTTCACGTCGTGATCGGACGCCGCGCTGGCATTCGCGTACTGACGCCTCGGTGCCGCTTTCCGGCCGGTCTCGGCAGCGGCGCCGGCACGAGCGATGCAAGCTGTGGTCTCGGAGCCTGCGTCGTGGAGAGCAACAAGGAACTCGAGGTCACGGGCGCGCACGGGTTGATCGTGTGCTTCCTGGCGCGCGCCGCCCGCGGGCGCGGGAGCCGCGCATGAGGTTCCGCAAGATCCTCTGCCCCACGGATTTCTCGCCAGCCTCCGAGCGAGCGGTCGGCATCGCAGCTCGCCTCGCGAAGGACGCCGACGCCGAGCTCGTGCTGTTCCATGCCTGGTACGTACCGGCGGCGAGTCATGCTGGCAGCGCGTCCGGGCCGTCGGTCGTCGACGACGTCAAGGGCGACGCGGACCGCGCGCTCACCGCCGCCGCTCGCGACGCCACGCGGGCGGGTGCGCGGCACGTGACCACGCGGCTCGCCAATGGGGTGCCGTGGTCGCTGATCGTCCATGCCCTCGAGGAGGACGGCTTCGATCTCTGCGTCATGGGGACGGTCGGCCAGACCAGCCTGTCGCGGGTCCTGCTCGGCTCGGTGGCCGGGAAGCTCATCCGGCATGCGCCATGTTCGGTGCTCGTGGTGCACCCCCAGAGCTCGCTCGCCCCGTTCGCGCACGTGCTGTGTCCCACCGACTTCTCCGCCAGCGCGCGGCACGCACTCGAGCGGGTAACCTCGCTCGTCCCCGCCGGCGGCCGCATCACGTTGCTGCACGTCATCGAGCTGCCCCTCGCGACGTCCGGCGAGGTGACGATGCCCGACCTCGCGCACGTGCTCGATCGCGAGTCTGCCGAGGCGCTCGAGGCGTGGGCGGCGTTGCTGGCGAGCACCACGGCGCTGGCGGTGACGACGCGGTCGCGCATCGGCTACCCGGGCGCGCAGACGCTGGCCGCGCTGGAGACCGATCCGAGCATCGATCTGGTCGTGATGGGCAGCCACGGCAGGTCGGGGATCACGCGCGCGCTGATGGGCTCGGTCGCCGAGAAGGTCGCCCGCCACGCGACGTGTCCCGTGCTGGTGGCTCGCGCGCGCTCGTGACGATCTGGCTGTACCATCGTCTTCGCATGCGCCGTTCGACAGCCTTCGTTGCGGTGGCCCTCGCCACCCTCGGTCCGGCGTGCAACTCGGTGCTGGGGCTCGACGAGACCTCGCCGTCACGGCTCGACACCGATGACGATGGCGTCGCGGATGACACCGACAACTGCCCGACGCTGGCCAACCCCGATCAGCTCGACACCAACGGCGACGGCGTGGGCGACGTGTGCTCGACGTTCTGTACGGGCGTGTGCCTCGACCTCCAGCGCTGTGCCTGCGAGGACTTCGATCTCCCCGCGCTGCGGCCGGCCTGGAAGCTCGAGACTGCGGGTGGCAGCGTCGCGACCGCATCATCCGAGGATGTCCGGTCCGCGCCGGCGGCGATGAGGTTCTTCGCCAAGGGGTCGGAGACCGGCGTGATCGGCTCGAGCTACGTCGCCCTCAAGAGCGGGTTCTTGACCGAGCAGCGGCGGGTGGTGCTGGCGTTCGACTGGAAGCTCCTCGGGTACGCCCATCGCGACACCGTGAGCAACTTCGAGCTGTGGTCGGTGGCGCTCAGCGGCTCCGGTCGGATCGCGCTCCTCAACTACTTCGACTACACGGTCGAACCCCCGCTCGACCTCTGGCGGATCGCGGTGAGCGCGGGAGGCGCGCCGACCGTGCACGAGCTCCCGGCGCCGCCGCCCACGGCCCCGAACCGGTGGACCCGGGTCACGCTCGATGTTCGCTTCGCGACGACCCCGACCGGGCACGTCATCGTGTCCTTCGACGACACGACGGCGCTGCGGGTCGAGAACGCCATCACGGCCCAGCCCACCGCCGCGGTGGAGACGGTCTCGGGCACGGTGGGGATCGGGATCCTGCAGGGATTCACGCCGGACGCGACGATGCTCCACGACAACGTCGTGCTGCGCCTCGAGCCGTGACCGCGCCAAGCGCGGCGCTGTCGGAGGGGGCACCACGGCTCCCGGCCCGATCGCGCCTCGCGCGGTGACCCGTGGGCGCGCACGCCGGCGAACCCTCGGCTCGCTGCCTGGTTGGTGCTCGCCCACGACGACGTTCGTGGCCTCGCCTCGAGCCGCTCCGACGAGAAGAACGTCTGGCGATACGGAGTGACGGCCGGCGGCGTCAGAGCACGAGGTTGTGCGGGTTCGCGCCGAATGGCTGACCGGTCGCGCCGAGCACGGCCCCGAGGTACGCCCACAGGCCCTGGATGCCCGGGGTCCCGTTCGGCAACCCGACGTCCGCGTTCACGCGGCCGGTGGTGCCGAGCCTGACGTACTTGCCGATCACCGTCGCGGTCAGGTTGGCCTGGTGGTTCGAGCCCGGCAGCGATCGCGAGAAGTCGCCCATGATCACGGTGACGACGTTGCGGTTGGTCATCGCGAGCGTGCGCTCGGTGAACACGCGCAGCGCGGCGAGCGTGCCTTCTTCGGTGAGCTTGGTGCGGACCTCGTTGCCGTTGTTGTCGCCGTGGCTGTCCCAGCCCGCCTGGTTGGCGATCACCACGTTGGCGCCCGCCTGGATCATGAGCTCGGCGCCCATGACCTGCATCGTGGCGTTGCGGACCGCGGTGGGGAGGGTGCCCCCGGCTCCGGGCGTCACCCCGTACGCGGCGGCGAGCTCGCCGTAGTCGAAGGCCACGGCGCCCTGGCGAAGCTGCGCGGCGGCCGCGGGATAGCCTTCGATCAGCGACTTGGCCGAGGCCGGGTTGGTGGTCAGCGCGCCGCGCGACATCGCCTCGGCGGCGGCGATGCCGTCGGCCGCTTGTGCGCGCGCGGGGGCGTTCCCCGCGGTCGCACCACCGAGCACGGCGATCGTCGTCGACAGATCACGGACCTGCTGGAGCGACACATCCCCGATCGCGCGGTGCGTGCCGACCGGCATCAGGTTCCCCATCACGACGCAGCGCACCGCCGCGGTGCCGGCGAGCGAGGCCGACAGCTGCACGAGACGGCTCTTGGGGCCATCGAACATCAGCGCCATCCGGGCGGTCGGGTGCGCCGAGATCCCGTGGTCCACACCGATCGACGCCATCTTCTGGAGCGTCGCCGCAGGCAGGCTGCCGAGGGTGGCGCGATCGACGTGGAGGTCGCTCGTCCCGACGCGCCGGGTGTTGGCCGCGGTCACGCCGAACGCGCCGCTGCCGATGAACGAGTCGGCGCTGCCGAACATCGCGTTGTAGCCGCCGATCAGGTTCAGGATGAAGACGGCGGGAGGTTCCGCGCCGGGCGCGGCGGCGGCCCGCCCGAGCAGGCTCACGCCGGGCAGCCGGGAGATCCCGAACGCGCCCGCGGCCATTGCCGCACTCTTGAGAAATCCACGTCGCGAAGGTCCGGTGCTCATGGGGGCTCCTTTAGTAGGCGATGAAGCCGGAGGCGCTGAGCACCGCGGCGCAGGCGTAGGCCCAGCGCCGACGAGGTTCATCGGCTGGGTCGGTCTGGTCGACGGCGTAGGTCGCGCACGCGAGCACCTCGTCGTCGGTGGCCTCGCGATGCCACGCGCGCCGGGCGTAGTCCCGGCAGTTGAGCGCGGCGAGCTCGGCGGTGGGGGCGCTCGCGTACGCGGCCGCGGTGGCCGTCTGGCGCGAGCACGCATCATAGGCGAGGGCGAAGGCCGCGTAGAGCGTGTTGGCGCTCGCGGCGGGTTCGCTGAACCAGCGCGCGGGAGGCGCGCCGAACGTGGCGGCGAACGCGCGGGTGTCGAAGTCCGCGAGCCCGAGGGCCGCGCGGTACTCGGCCGACAGCGCGGCGTACGGCTTGATCCGGACCCGGTCGGAGCCGGCGACGATCGCCGCGCGATCCGCGTCGAGCGCGCCGCCGCCGAAGCCGAGGTACGCCCGGGTCGCCTCGCAGGTCGTGGGCTCCACGTCCGGAGGGGCGTCGTCGCCCGTCGAGCTGGGATCGCCCACGCACGCCGCGAGGGACACGCCGAGGGTGACGAGGGAGAGCCCGCGCCGGAGGGGCTGGTGTGGAAGCTGCTGCATGATGATCTTCCTCTACTCGCAGAAGCCGGGGTCTTGAACGATCGTGCGAAGCGCGGCGCGCACATCACCGGTCGCCGTGTACGCGTCGATGCACTGATCGAACAGCGCCGCTTCGCAGCTGGCCTCGGGACGCCCGTACAGGTACTGGAAGGCGAGCCGACAGGTCCGGAACTTGTGATCGGTCGAGTCGACCAGCGCCTCGACGAGCTCCGCGTCGTTCGCGATCATGCGGCCATCGAGCAGCGCCTGCGGACCCTCGGTGGGCGGCTGGAACACGATCGCGTTGGCGGGGCCGGTCCGGCGGGACAGCACCTTCGCCACCTTGTCGAGCGCGAAGTAGCTGTCGTAGTGGCAGCCGCGGCAAGCGCCCGCCAATCGGCCGGTGGCGGAGATGTCCGCGCCGGGGACCGAGGTCACGGCACCGACATCGAGGCCGATGATGTTCTGCTGGATCCGGTAAGCGGCGTTGAGGCGATAGCCCTGCTCCTCGTCGCCGGCGTAGCGCAGCATCCAGGGTCGGCTGCGGAAGTAGCCGAGCCCCTCGGGGTCGGCGACCACGCGCGCGGTCGCCGGCATGCCGGCACTCGCCGGTACGGGCTCGACGCGGTACGGCCCGTCGAACAGCTCGTGCCACGGCCGCTGGCTCTCGAGCACGTGGCGGGCGAGGAAGTAGCTCGCGTCGCTCGCGGGGGTCTCGCCGGGTTCGGGGTTGAGCTCGCTGTTGACGAACCGCGCGAACTGCTCGACGAACGTCGGGTCGGCGAGCAGGGCATCGGCCTGCGCCTGCGGATCCGCTGAGGCCAGCAGCTCCGCGCTCGGCGCGCGGCCGGTCAGCGAGAGCGAGAGCCGCGTCGCGCAGCGCACGCGCGCCGCTTCGTCGGGCGCCTCGTGGGCGGCGCTGCGGACCGTCGCGAGCGACGCGACCGCCACCAGCGAGCTGCCCAGGATCACGAGAAGTCTGCGTCGCATCGATTGCCTCCGCGCCGGGACACAGCAAGGAGTCGGCCAGCGGTGCTGCGGTGCGTGGCCGCAACAAGCTCGGTGGCTTACGCGGATCGGGCGGGAGGTGCGGTCGCGGCGATGTCGGGTGCACCCGACAGCCTGGTGCACACGGCCCGCACCAGCCCCGCCGCGACCGCGAGCGCGCGGTCGAGGCTCCTGCGAGCCGCCGTCGGGGTCCCATGTCGCCGGCGTCCCGTGGCGTCACTGGCGCTTCGATCCGCCACCGGAACCCAGCAGTCACCAGTACTTGACGTGCTCAGGGTGCTGGCGTGCTGCTTGCTGTTTGCACCTTCATCATGGTGACGACCCCGCTGCGCAGCCTCGTTCTCCTGCTCTCGCTGGCCCCGGCCTCGCTCCTCGGGTGCGCGACCGACGAGGACGTCGTCGAGGATCTCGGCGACGTCGATGGCAGTGGCAAGGGTGACGGTGCGACCAGCACCGATCCGACGCGGCTGGTCGACGTGCCGTTCTACTTCGCCGTCCCGAAGACGACGGTGACCGCGCCGATCGATCGCGCGCGGTACCCGTATCCCACGCTGTGGAATGGCTCACTGCAGAGCGCCGACCTCGGGTTGCGGGTGATCGCGATCCAGCAAGGCGCCGGGGTGAGCGCGAAGCAGGCGGCGCGCCGCGACATGGCGGCCCGACTCGGACGCGCGGGCGTGCTGCAGGACGGCGACATCGTCCTGACCTTCCGTCCCGAGCTCGCCGGCACGATGGCGTATCCCCACATCCAGATGGGGACGACGCACGCGGGCCTCGTGTACACGCAGAACGGCGTGGCGTTCAACATCGACAGTCCGCTCGACGGACAGTATGTCGGCCAGTTCGACACCGCGCACTACGCCGGCGACGGTGCGCAGGACGCCGGCACCGACGCGCTCCACATCGTGCGACCGCGGATCACCGACGCGCGTCGCGTCCAGCTGCGCGACTGGGTCGGCACCCTCAAGCGCAACCTCGCGCGCATCAACGGCGCGCGCCAGCAGGTCAAGTTCCAGTCCGACTACCTGATCCCGAGCTACGTCGCCTCCGGCATGACGACGCGCCAGACCGTCACGCTGCTCGGCAGGATCATCCTCGAGGCGGACACGACCACGAAGCTCCCCATGTACTGCTCGGAGTTCGCCTGGCACATGCTCGCACTCTCGAACTGCACGGCTACCGAGATCCGGAACGCACCTGCCGGCGGCGCGGCGTGCGTCGACGAGGTGTTCGCGCCGATGCCGTTGGTCGCGAAGGATGCGACCGAGCTTGGCATGGCCGAGGGCCCGCTCCTCGCGCTGATGAAGCTGCCCGCGGCGAGCCGCGCGGTCCAGGTCCCGAAGATCTTCGCGACGGGCGACGCGGCGAAGCTGTCGTCGGGTCACCGCGCCGTCTCGGATCAGGTGGCGCCGCTGATGGCGCCGCTGCAGGAGCTCTACCAGGCACGCGCCGGCGGCGCGCCGCTCGAGGCGACCGCCGACGTCGCCGCGGCGCTGTCGGCGAACATGCCGAACAACTACTCGCCGACGACGTTCCTCGTGCAAGCGATGAGCGAGTCGCCGACGCGCCCGATGGACTACGTCGCGACGCTCGCGTTCGTCAACGCGGCCGGCTACCAGAAGGCGCAGCGCCTCGCGCAGCAGCCGGTCCCCTGAGCGCACCCGACGAGCCCGCAGGACGCGTGGGCCACAAGCGAAACGCGCCGCGTGTCTGCGGACCCACGCACACCCGCAACCTGGCGTAACGCAAGCGCGTCGGCGGTGGCACGTCGGCTGCTGTAGCTCCTGAGCAGAAACCGGGCGTTGTCCCGACCAGGTTTCTGAAGGGGTTCCCCATGAAGTCTCAGCTCCGCGCCGTGCTGTTCACTCTCGCTGGTCTGCCGTTCGCTGCCTGTGGAGACAACCGACCCGACAAGGGCGACGGCGCCAGGGCCGTGCCGGTCGCGCATCAAGCGCGAGCTTCAGGGACCCCGAGCCCGTCGCCCGAGCTCCAGCACGAGGTCCAACCGACGCCTGTCCCGACGAAGATCGACACCAAGGTCCCCGAGCCGATGGGTGCGATCGTGATGCCGACGAAGTACGGCGAGGCCCTCGAGCTCGGAAAGCAGCTCGCGTCCAAGGGCGAGCACGCGAGTGCGACGGCGATGCTCGAGCTCGCGATCACGCTCGACAAGAAGCAGGCGGCTCCCCACATCGAGCTCGCGCGCCTGTTCATCGCCAGCGGCGACAAGGCGCTCGCGATCAAGAGCGCCAACAAGGCCGTCAAGCTCGCGCCCCGATCGAGCCAGGCGTACAACACGCTCGGCCGCGCGGAGCTCGCACGGTTCAACTACGACCACGCGATCGACGCGTTTCGCCAGGCGACCGACCTCGATCCTGACAACGTGTGGGCGTGGAACAACCTCGGCTACACGCTCCTGCAGTTCGAGGCCTATCGGGAGGCCGCGGACGCGCTCGTCGAGGCGACCACTCGCAAGGGCACGACCGGGTACATGTGGAACAACCTCGGAATCGCCTACGAGCACCTCGACGAGCTCGATGATGCGCGCGTCGCGTTCGCGAGCGGCGGCACGCTCGGCTCGGCGGCAGCGGCAGCGAGTCGCAGGCGCCTCGAAGGTGTCGAGACGATCGCGATCTTCAAGCGCGCCGAGGCAGCCGGCGGTCGCGAAGAGCGATGACGCTCAGCGGGTGTGCCGCCGCACCCAGGCCGCTGCCCTGTCCCTGATCTGGATCAGCGCCGCAGGTACGGGCCGACCTTCGCGACGAGGAGCTCGACGAGCTCCGGCTGCATGAACGTGAACCGATCGGGAACGCCGAGGCAGATCACCCGCTGATCCTTGATGACCGAGCCGAACGCCTTCGCGAGCTTGGTGCGATGCGCCACTTCCATGACGAAGATCAGCTCGGCCCACTCGACCTGCTCGGTCGTGAGGGGCGTGTCGGCATCGCGGCTCAGCCCCGCCGAGTCGACCTCGACGTCAGGCCAGCTCGCGAACACCTGCTCGGCGGTCGGGCTTCGCAGCCGGTTGCGACTGCACAGGAAGAGCACTCGCATCCCTCTCCCTAGCACGACCCGCCCCCGGCATTCGACGTGCTGGCTGGTTCCGCGACGTTCAACTGCGTTGGCACCGCGAAATCATCGTAGGACGTCGTCGAGATCGTATCGCTCTCGACGGAGGCCATCGTGATCGACATCCGGATGCGGCGCCGCGAGCTGGCGCCCGCAAGCGGCGGAGCGAGTGCTCTTGCGGCGCCGAGGTCTCGCCGGGGAACGGGTGCGCCCGACCTGCCGCGAGCATGCTATAGGCGAACAGATGAGCGGTTCGCAGGACGCCCACACCGCCGAGCTGCTCACCGAGCTCGCGGGCAAGCTCGACTACAAGACCTACCTCAAGCTCGAGCAGCTGCTGTCTGCCCAGCGCCCGCTCGCGTCACCTCCGCACCATGACGAGCTGCTGTTCATCGTGCAGCACCAGACCTCGGAGCTGTGGTTCAAGCTCGTGCTCCACGAGCTGCGGGGCGCGATCGAGGCGCTGCAGCGCATGGACGCGCGGGCGTGCTGCAAGACCCTCGCGCGGGTCTCGCACATCCAGAACCAGCTGATGAACCAGTGGAGCGTGCTCGCCACGCTCACGCCCAGCGAGTACGTCCAGTTCCGTCACGTGCTCGGGCCGGCGAGCGGCATCCAGTCGTACCAGAACCGGATGATCGAGTTCATCCTCGGCAACAAGGACCCGCGGATGCTCACGGTGTTCGCCCATGATCCGGCGGTGCTCGCGGCGCTGACGGCCTTGTTCGAGGCGCCGACCTTGTATGACGAGTACCTGCGCTTCCTGGCCCGCAGTGGCATGTCGATCCCCGCCGAGGTGCTCGAGCGCGACGTCACCAAGCCCCACCAGTCGCATCCCGCGATCGTCGCCACCCTGAAGAAGGTCTACGCCGAGCCGGCCATCTACTGGAACGCCTACGAGATGGCGGAGAAGCTCATCGATGTCGACGAGGCGTATGCGCTGTGGCGCTTCCGTCACGTCAAGGTCGTGTCGCGCGTGATCGGCAACAAGCGCGGCACCGGCGGCACCGCGGGCGTCGCGTACCTCGAGAAGGTCGTGTCGAACGTGTTCTTCCCGGAGCTGTGGGACGTGCGCACGGTGATCGAGTAAGCGCGACCCCGACGTCGCCACCACCGGCTACTCGGGTGCCGACGGTGGCGGCATGAATGACGCGGGCACGAGCTCGACGCCGACTCCAAACGACAGCAGCTCCTGGCCGTCGATCCGCAGGTCGCTGGCGGTCAAGCTCTCCACGAGGGCGTTGTCTCGCAGCTCGGCTTCCTCGATCACGCAGTCACGATTCGTATCGAACAGCTCCTCGAGGTCGCGCGCACGACTGTCAGGGCCGCACCCGCAGGGTGACGGGCCGGCCGGCTGGCCGGAGCATTCGGCGGCGATGATGCGAGACATCTGACGCGCGGCCTCCGGGATCACGACCGTCCGGAGGTCCGTGGCCGTGATCCCGCCGGCGAGGATCGCCGTGCCACCGTCGGGCGACATGTTCTGCAGCTGCACGCGCGCGGCGTGCAGGTCGATCCGGAGCGGGACCTCGGCATCGATCGCGATCGCGATCGGCATCGTGCCCGCGCGAGCGCGGAAGGTGCCGCCGTCGAACCGTCCGCGCGCCAGGTCCGAGGCGCTGTCGGGTGACACGTCGTAGGTCGCGCGGGTCATCAGGTGCCGGCCACACGTCGCGAGCTCGCTCGGATCCGTGCATGCCGCGGGATCCGGGTTCGTCCCGAGGTACGTGACGAGCCCCGAAGATCGCGCCTCCGAGAACGATGTCGTCTGGAGCGCCACGAGCATGATCGCCTTGCCGCGGATGACGGCTGCTTGCGCGGTGCCGCTGACGCCGAGCCCCCGTTGCTCGAGGATGCCGAACACCATCCCGAGCTGGTTGTCGACCGCCTCGTCGTCGTTCAGATCGAGCGAGCTCGCGCGGGCCTCCAGGTTGTTGCGGGGGACCCGCAGCCCGGCGACGACGTACTGGTGATGGTCTCCCTCGACGGCGGGCCGGGGCTGCTCCGCGCATCCTGCCACCAGCAAGCAGCCGAGCCCGATCCAGAAGCTGTCGCGCATCCCCGATGATTGACCCGCGCTGGCGCCCCGGCAACCAACCGAACGGGTAACGTGCGGCACCGCCGCGTGCTCGCCGCGACGTCGATCGATGGCTCGACGAGCGACGAGGGTTTCATCATGAGACACCACAAGATCCTGTGCCCCACCGACTTCTCCCCAGGGTCCGAGCCCGCGGTCGGCGTAGCCGTCCGGCTCGTGATCGAAGCCGCCGCCGAGCTGGTGCTGTTCCACGTGTGGGACGGACCGGCGGCGAATGTCGCGCCTCCGATCGTCGGTGAGGTCGAGGCGGATCCGGCGCGGGATCTCGCGGTCGCCAGTCGCGAGGCGACCCGGGCCGGAGCGCCGCACGTCACCACGAGGCTCGCGCAGGGCGGGCCGGGAGCCCGGATCGTCGAGCTGCTCGAGGAGGACGGCTTCGATCTCTGCGTCATGGGGACCGTCGGCCGGACCGGCCTCTCCCGGATCCTGATCGGCTCGGTGACCGAGCAGGTGATCCGGCACGCGCCGTGTTCCGTGCTCGCGGTGCACCCGCAGAGCAAGCTCGCACCGTTCGAGCACGTGCTGTGTCCGACCGACTTCTCCGACAGCGCTCGTCATGCGCTCGAGCTCGCCGCCTCGCTGGTTCGACCGGGCGGCTCGATCACGTTGCTGCACGTGATCGAGCTGCCCCTCGCCACCCCCGGCGAAGTGACGATGCCGGACCTCGCCCACGTGCTCGACCGCACGTCCGCCGAGTCGCTGGAGGCGTGGGCGGCGTCGCTGTCGAGCACCACGGCCTTGTCGGTGCGGACCCGGTCGCGCATCGGCTATCCCGGCGCGCAGACGCTCGCCGCCCTCGAGTCCGATCCGACGATCGATCTCGTCGTGATGGGCAGCCACGGTCGGTCGGGCATCATGCGAGCCCTCCTCGGCTCCGTGGCCGAGAAGGTGGTGCGCCACGCGAGCTGTCCCGTGCTGGTGGCGCGCCAGCGCTCCTGATCGGCGAGCGCGCGGCACTGCACGCGCGGCAGCATGAGGCCCGGAGCCGAATCTGAGAGCTCCGCGTCGAGCTCCCCCGGTCGAGCCACTTCGAGCGGCCGAGAGGACCCGCGCGTTACTCGAGTACGGGCTCGGCGCGAGGCCCGCGCTGCGACCTACCCGGCGTCGCTCAGACGATCTTCGCGGTGGGCGGTGCGGGCGGAATGCCGGCGCGTGCTCGGGCCTCGTCGGACAGCCGCACGACGCTTCGATACAGGTAGACGGTGATCGCCAAGCTGATCCCCGCTCCGACGAGACCGGGCTGCCCCTCGACGGTCCCGAGGACCGACGTGACCAGCGCACCGCTCACGATGAACGTGATCCCCGAAGCGATGAGCAGCCGCTTGATCCAGGTTGCGCCGTGGACGAGCGCCTTCGTGAGCTGGATGCCAGCGATGATGAAGGCGACGCCGAGCACCAGCCTCGAGATGACCGGCAGGTAGATCGCGATCTTCCAGTCGAGCGGGAGCTCGTCGCGCAGCTTGGTCCACACCGAGACATCACGCAGTGCGAGCACGATCGCGATCGCACCCGCCAGCACGAAGTACATCCGCAACGACCGCTCCGTCTCTTGCATCGGCATGCCGCCTCGTATCACGGCGCGCTTCGCACCACATCGACGAGCACGGCGGGCGTCGCGGGGGGGGGGCGCAAAGGGTCAGCGGCGTCGCAACTACGCGCGAGCCCGCCCCTGCTTGAAGGCATCGATCGCCGCGTAAAGCTGCGTCGCGAAGAGAGCCGTCGCGAAGGCCGCGCGCACCGGCGTTGGGGCGCCGAGCGCCACCGTGATCACCAGGCCCACCGCGATCCCGACCGCGACGCTGAAGAGCCGGAGTGCCTTGATCCCGCGGTTGACGAAGACCCCGTTCACTCGTCGCGGGTTCATGAGCTGGCCGCTGCCCGGGACGAGCATGCTGCACAGGGCCGGTAGCACCGCCGTTCCCAGCTCGCGCCGACGCCGCGATTGCAGGCTGCTCATGGGTGATCGTAGCGTAACAGCTCGGCGGCGAGTCCACGCAGGCTCGCGCGGTCTGCCGGCGCACCTGGCAGCGCGATGCCCGCGCTGTCGGATCGATGGGCGTCACGACGCGCAGGCGTGAGAAGGCACATGGAGGAGGAGCTCCCGCTGCGCAACGGGACGGCGCTGCTGGTCTCCCGGATCTGAGCTCTGGTGGAGGCGGACCTCCCAGGGGGCACCTCGTGTGTTGTGGCCTCAGATTTCCGAGGCCGGCAGGCTCGGACCCCGGTGTGGTGGCCGTGAAATAGTGGAACCAGCCGTGCGCAGATCAGCCTGCTCACGCTCCTCACCAAGCGAACCCTCGCTCCAGGAGAACGTCATGATCAATGTTCGCAAGCTGATTCCGTTGCTCGTCCTCCCGTTCGCCGCATGCGACTCACAGGTCGATGGCGGTCACAAGGGAGAGGTGCTCGCTCGTCTCGAAGGCACGATGCATGCGACAGAGCCCCGCCCGAGCGTGCAGGCCGACGTATCGGTCGTGTGGGTCATCGGCTCGGGAGGCACGGCCTTTGTCGGCGCCGATCACGTCGAGGTCGAAGGCACGCTGCCATCGAGCTTCCAGCTGTCCGTGTTCACGCCGCCGAGTGACGAGCAGATGTTCGAGTGGGATGGGATCCGGTTTGGCACGGCGTTCGTCGCCGCAACCCCACCCGGGGAAGACCCGCAGACGTGGCAGCAGTGGCTCGGCACCGACATGGATCACGTGCTGGTGTACCTGCCCGAGAGCCCGCCTGCCGACAGCGACGTCGCGGCGCTCCTCCGCGGCACACCCAGCCCGGGGTTCCACCTCTACAGCGTGGATCGCGTCACCGAGGCCGAGCGGCAGGAGCGGCTCGCATGCCGCAACCAGCTGGACTTCGCGGCGACGCTCCCCGAGGTGTTCGCGGCATGCGGCGGCACCGCGAACGACGACCTGATCCCGCTGGCCGCCGATCTGGATACGCTGCTCTCGATCGAGATCGTGCCCCAGTTCGGCCTCGACGAGTTCAACCGGCTGCCCTCCTGGTACGGTCTGTGAGCCAGAGCCCGTCCGGATGTGCGCTGGTGGAGGGCGTCCCGCCCGATGTGCTGATCAGGGCGTGACACGTGCCGGCGATGCCGGCGGAGTCTCCGCGGTGGGCGGTACGGGCGGCGCGCCACCTGCCGGCGCTGTCGGGGAAATCAGCGCCCATCTCACGTTGCCTTGGTCGTCCTTCACGATCACGTCGATCTGCGCCTTCGCGCCATCGGGAGCTGTGGCGGTGCACGAGAACGCCTCGCCCGCCTTCGCCGTACGCACGCGATCGCCGCAGTCGACGGTCACCTGCGCATTGACCGTCGAAGAGACCTCCTTGGCGATGATCCCCTCGGCCTTCCTGGAGATCAGGATGCCCGAGATCGCGGTGACGGTGACATTCCCCTCGTCATCGTCCTGCCGCATCGTGACCTTCGCCGTCGGTCCGCCGAACGTCACGGTGCAATCGAAGGACGTGCCCTTCTCGATCTTCACCTTGTCGGGACAGCTGACCTCCGTTGGCTCCTCGCCCGTCTCGACCGCGAGCGAGCCGCCGACGAACTTCTTGGCTTTGTCCATGTTCAGCGACTTGCCTCCGCACGACGCCTGGAACGAACACCCCGCACACACGACCAACAACAACGGCCATTTCAAGCGCATCCCACGATCATAACCCTCATCAGCCATGACCGCGCTTGCGACCCAGCGAACGGCTGTTAACGGCGAACGTTTCCCGTCGCGATCTGACGGTCGGCCCGGTGTCGCGCTGATCCGCCGTGCGACTCGGCGCCCCGATCGTACCTGCGGTCCTTGCTGGCTGGGAAGGCTGATCGCCCACGGCATCGGTGAGCGGGGCGTCCGAGCTCACGCGGCGAGCTTCGCGCTGGCGACCACGGCGTCGACGCTCCGACGACCGTCCGAAAACCGGACAATGGTGTCCGGATCTCGGACCGACTCGTCGAACTTGAAAGAGAGACACGTAGGACCTGCTGACCGAACCGACAATCGAGAAACTTCAGGCCATGCAACTCGACGCGATGGCGACCACGTTCGGCGATTTCGGCGGCCATATGCTGACCGAAGGCGAGGTCCGCCACCCGTTGTGGCGCGCATGCAAGCGGGCCGGATTGCGGCTCATCACGTGGCACGTGTGTCGGCATTCGTTCGCCTCGCACCTCGTGATGCGCGGCGCGCCGATCAAGGCCGTGTAGGAGTTGTTGGGTCTCCAGGATCTTGAGACGATGCGGTACGCCCACCTGGCGCCTGGAGGTTGCACGCGAGACCGTGTAGCTCCTCGATCTGGAGGGACCGCTCGTGGTCGGGCAGAGTTTGGGCAGAGCGACGCCGAAATCGGCTTAACTCTGCGAATGTATGGTGGAGGCGGCGGGAGTCGAAATCTCCCGGGATGCTAATTAAACCGAGCGCTTGCTGCACGATCAAGAGCTTGGCGTCCTGGGTGATCCGACCGTCTCCGCCGTGATCTGGTGGCATCGGGCAGAGCGTGGGCAGAGCGACCGGGTGCGGGATCCCTTCCCTCCGCCGCGCTGTCCAACTCTGACCAAACTGCCGAGGCCGCGCGTTTCTCCGGCGATGCGGTGCACCGTGGAACGCGGTAGTGGGCTCAGCCCCGAGGAGCGTGCCGAAGTGGCGAACGCGCTGGATGGTATGAGCGCGGACGCGCCGACGCTATCACCCCAGGATCTGGCCGCCGCGTGGCGTCCCGAGTTGGACCGCCGACGCGAGGAGCTAGAGCGAGCTAGAGCGGGGGGAGGTTCAGACGATCGACGCACGCGAGGCCATCGCCGGGATTCGTGCGCGCTTGCGTAGCGGCACGTGAAGCGCGCCCGGTTCACGCCGGCCGCCGTCGAGCCCGTGGGCAGCGCGACCGGCGTGGAGGGCCGCCCACCACGTTTACCCAACGGTGGCCAGACCGCCCCAGGTGAGGAAGTCCCTCGAAGATCTTCGTGCTTCGCGCTGACGTTCTGGCCGCGCTATCCTCTGTTCATGTCCAAGTCCACCGCCGCTAAGGTCATCGCCGACGCGCTTGCGCTGAGTGACGAGGACCGAGTTGTGGTGGCGGAGGAGATCCTTGCGAGCCTGGATCCGACGCAACCCGATTCTCCCGAAGCGACGGCCGCCTTCAAGGCCGAGCTGGATCGGCGGCGGGCCGCCTACCAGTCCGGCGAGGAACCGGGAATCCCCTGGCCAGAAGCGCGGGCACGACTTCGAGCACGCCTGACCCGCGGCTGAGCTGATCCGTGGCCTGGCGAATCGTGTGGAACCCGGCCGCGGTCGTCGAGGCCGAGACGGAAGCCGCGAAGTACACACTCAAGCGCGAGGGACTCGGCGATCGCTTCCTCGACGAGATCGACGCGACGATCGAGCGGATCGCCGAGGCGCCCGAGCACTTCCAACGCTGGCCGGACGATCCGAGCTACCGACGCGCGGTCGTCCACGTGTTCCCCTTCATCGTATTCTACTGGATCGACGAACCCCGTCACATCGTCCTCATCGTGTCCGTCGCTCCCGCGAAGCGCGAACCCGGCTACTGGAAGTAGTCCGCGATCGTGGTGCGGGTCGGCGCGTTGGGGAGCGCGCTGGCGTCGTGAGCGTCTTGGCGAGCTCACGCAGCCACACGAGATCGCGCGCCCACATCGCACGCTCGGACGCGTCACGCGTGAACAATGCGCGCGTCTTGGTCAGGACCAGCGTGTGGGGGCTGCCGACTCGACGAGTACCGGCACAGCCGTTCGAGGGCGGCGCGATCGTGCGCGGCGACGACGACACCGGCATGCAAAGATCGAAAAGGACTGGTGACGCACCACGCGCGGAGCCGCTCGACGCCGCGGACGGTCGCACGTGTCTCCGTCGACGAGCGCCAGGTGGTGGCTGCATCGGCCTGGACCTGTGCGAAGACGTCGGGGCGCGCGTCGTCGTCGAAGGCGCCGGCGTTCGCGTGCATGGCGAGCCGCCGCGCGATCCGGCGCCGGAGGCGATCGAGGATCGCGAGCACATCGGCGTTGGTCGGGACGGGCAGGAGCTCGAACCGTAGGCCCTGGTGTTCGTCGACGAAGACGCCATCGGGCACGACGAGGTGGAAGTGAACGTTGAGATTCACCAGCCCGCCGAAGCGCTGCACGAAGGTGACGGCGCCGGTGCGCGGCGCGGGGAGGCCGCGCTTGCGTGCGACGCGGCGTTGCCAGGCACCGATGGCGCGGACGACGAGCGCACCGGTCCAGCGCGTCCAGGCCGGATCGCGGGCGAGCACGAGCCGCAGCGGCTTGGGCACGGTAAAGACCCACTGGCGGTACGGGGCCGCGGGCAGGACCCGATCCACCAAGTGCGCGGCAGTGTCCGCCATGCGCGCGAAGTGCAACTCGGGCAGAGCCCCCGTCGCTTGCAACTGAACGCGACGACGATCTCGTCGTGGCAGGTCTGGCAGCGGACGCGCGTGAAGCCGTGCGCGAGGATGCCGCAGCGGAGGTAGGCGGCGAGCTCGCGCTCGACGTACCGCGGGAGGCCGCCGCCGTCCGGATCGGCGTCGCGCAGCTCGGCGAGCATGGACTGCGCGTGGCGCGCGACCAGCTCGTGCAGCACGGTCCGCTCGGGAGCGCGGCGCTGGTAGCTGCCGAGCGGTTGTCCGGCCGCGCCGGACGTGCGTTCGTAGAGACCACCGGCGAGCACGCCGTGGTGCGTTGAAAGTTCCAGGCCGACCGGTCTCGACCACACGTCACACGCTTGCAACGCGCACTGTCCGAATGCCGGACGTCAGGCAAGGCTCGTCGCCACCCTAACGCCCTCGCAGACAGCGTCAGGCGTCGCAGGCCATCGCCACCCCGCGCCGTCGCAGCCAGCGCCGTAGATACCGTGCCGTAGATACCGCGCCGTCGCAGACAGCGCCGTAGATCCACCAACGTCACGCCGAGCGCACCGAAGCCGCAGGTCGGAGGTCGGATCGACGGCAAGGTCACGATCGTGGTCCTCAAGTTCTCCGAGACCGTCATCGATCCCTGACGCGAACGAACACCTTCGCAGCGACCTGCACCGGCTCGACGGGATGCGATAACGTTACGCCATGCCGATCACACGCGAGCTCATGAGCTCCTTCCTCGACGCGGTTCAATCCTCGGGTCATGGATTGTTCGAGACCACCGATGGGTGGGCTGGAAAGCTCGAAGCTCCGTTCAACGCGTGGGCTGCAACCCAGGAGCACTGGGTGTTCTCGGAACAAGCTGGCGACGCCTCGATGACCGAGCGATTGATGAAGGACGAGGAGTGCGGCGAGCTGCTAGCAGACTTTGTGAGCAGCCTCCCGGAGGCGCAGTCTCGTATGGCGATCGAGGGGATGCTGGCCACGCTCACGCTGGCAGAGGTCTCGGACGCCGAGCTGGAGTCGAGCCTGCGCGCCCTTGTTCGCTAGGCGCCGCTTCCCGGCCGCGCCGTCGTGCCGGACATTCCCAGCGGGGCGCTGAAGCGAGCTGTCGCCTATCGGGGTAGGGTTCGCGCGTGACTCGCGCGCCCGTGACCAGGACCTGGTATCGCATCGCTCTCGCGCCGAACGTCGGTGCCTCGGTGCTCGTCGCCGCACAGGGCGAGCACCTCGGTGCTGCACTCGCGGCCGCCGAAGCGCACGTCCCGGGTTCCCATGCGATCCGGATCTCGAGCTGCGACGGGCGGGCGCCGACGAACCGCAGGTGGCGACCTTCATCGGCCAGCCGTCGCGGGTCGCGTGCTCGAAGATCTGCAAGTACTCGGGGCGCGCGCCGCCGGGCGCGTCGCGCTCCATGATCGCGAGCGCATCGAACCCGCCGCGCACGACGAGCGGGCTGGTCGCGAGCTCGACGCGCCCGCACGGCGACACGGCCGCCG